>JAFXDG010000043.1 GCA_017521285.1 Bacteroidaceae bacterium
CTTGACAATGAAGCCTTCCGCTACGTCCGCCAATTGCCTCGCTTCAAGCCCGGCACCGTCCACGGAAAACCGCAAGACGTGAAGTTCACCCTGCCCCTGTTCGTCCATTCCTACTACTTGCGCCTGTTGGAAAGGGAAGAGAAGCAATCCACCGACACCACCGTCTATAAGCTAGTAGAAAAAATGCCGGAGTATCCGGGAGGGATGCTTGAATTAATGAAGGATTGTCAAAATTTCGCAGGGAAGTACATCAAGAAACATTTCCCCGATGACAAGAATAACCCTTATTGGTGGCCTGATGCAAAAGGAGTAAAACGAAGCATCGTATCATTCACAATCCACGAAAACGGACAAATTACGGATGCAATCATCACAAGAAGTTCAGAAGATCCTCACTCAGACAGGGCCGCCCTGCTCTTTGTCAAATCCATGCCCCGCTGGATACCGGGGGAACAGAAGGGCAAAAAAGTAAAAGTGAAATTCACTCTTCCCTTCAAACTACACTTGCAATAAGACAAAAGGCGAGAAACATACATATCTTTCATCTCTGCCAACGGCGTTGGCAGACGTCTGCCACCATGGAGGCAGTGTACTGCCAACGGCGAGGCAACGAACTGCCATCACCGTGGCAGTAACATAAAGTCGGTAAACGTATCTCCTTCTTCCGTACATTCTTCCTCTTTTCCTTGTAGGATATGCAATCTTTTCGTAACTTTGCTTCGTGAATGATACATACGAAGCAAAAATGAAAAGAATAATCTCCTATATCATGGTGGCCCTGATGCTGGTCACTGCCCTCCCCTTGGTGGCCAAAGAGTACAAGGTGGAAGAGGTGCCCATGGTGCATCTGCAGGACAAGACACGCTACGTGAGCAACCCCGACGGCATCCTGTCGGCACAGGCGGTGAGCACGATGGATCAGATTCTCTATCAACTGGAGCAAAAGACGGGTATCGAAACACTGGTGGTGGCCGTGGAGGAGATTGAAGGTGGCGATTGCTTCGAGTTTGCCTACCAGTTGGGTAAACAGAACGGTGTGGGCAAGAAGGAAGCCGACAACGGTCTTGTCATCCTGCTGGTGCGTGGCGAACGGTGCGTGCAATTCGTCACAGGATATGGCATCGAAGGAGACCTGCCCGACGCCATCTGCAAGCGCATACAGGAGCGCACCATGTTTCCCCTGCTCCGCCATGGGAAATGGGACGAAGGCATGGTGGAGGGCATACGTGCCGTGAACACCTACCTGACCGACTACGACGGATGGAAAGCCTCGGAGGCGGACGAGGAAGGTGAAGAACTGTTCGCCGTATTCGGAGTGATGATTGTATTGTTCTTGATCTTTTTCCTCATCTGTTATGCCGTTGCCCACGCACAGACGAAATGCCCCAAGTGTAAGAAACACGGACTCCAACGTAGCCAGACACGCTTACTCTCCAAGAAAAATGGCATAAAGACCAACGAAGTGGTCTATACTTGCAAACATTGCGGACACACCGTGGTGAAACGTGAACAAGAGGAGGACGACAACTACACCGGCTTCGGAGGTGGCGGAGGTTCACTCGGAGGTCCCTTCGTCTTCGGCCATGGCCGTGGTGGCACCTTCCATGGCGGAGGCTTCGGAGGCGGATTCAGTGGAGGAAGCTTTGGCGGAGGTTCGTTCGGCGGAGGCGGTGCTGGAGGAAGGTTTTAGAAGTGAAGAATGAAGAATCAAATAATCATAAATCAACAATCATAAATCAATGAAGACAATCAGCAAACTTTTGGTGGCCCTGGTGGCCTTGGTGAGCCTCAACAGTTGTGGCTACAACACGATGACCGAGAAAGAAGAAGCCGTGAACAAGGCTTGGAGTAATGTAGAGAACCAATACCAGCGTCGTTCGGACCTCATCCCTAACCTGGTGAACACCGTGAAGGGATACGCCCAGCATGAGCAAAGCACCCTGACGGCCGTATTGGAAGCCCGCTCAAAGGCAACACAAATCACCGTGAATGCCGATGACCTGACACCTGAAAAGTTGAAGGAGTACCAAGCCGCACAGGGACAAGTGACCAGCGCATTGGGAAAACTGCTGGCCATCACCGAGGCTTACCCCGACCTGAAGGCCAACGAGAACTTCAAGGAGTTGCAAGCCCAATTGGAGGGTACGGAAAACCGCATCAGTGTGGAGCGCCGCAATTTCAACGAAATAGTGGGCGACTACAACACCTACATCCGCAAGTTCCCCCAAAACATCATGGCCAGCATCTTCGGCTTTGAGAAACGTGCCTACTTCGAAGCAGAAGCAGGAACTGAAAAGGCTCCGAAGGTAGAGTTCTAAGGAAGGACAGGCAGTTATGAAGCATTTGCTTTATCTGACACTCAGTGTCCTGTTGCTCTCTGCGTGCAAGAAAGAAGCGGAAAGCAGCAGGACGCATACGTTTCAACACGATGTCGTGATACCACATACCCCTGTCAAGAATCAGGGACGCGACCAGACATGTTGGGCATACGCCATGCTCAGCACCATGGAGTCGAACAACATGACACAGGGGGATTCGATGGAGTTGTCGGTAAACTATGCCGTCCGTCATCTGATAGAGGAGCATTACACCCATCATTATCTGTCTCAAGGGCAAAGCCGCTTTACCACAAGGGCTACGGCACAAACACTGTTGAACTTGACAGAAAAATATGGGATAGTGCCACACCAAGCGTATCCGTCCCAAGGGGAAGGGACAACAAAAGTCTGCAAAAAGGCACTCGACCTTGCTCAAACAGATATAGAAGAGAAGCAAGGAAGACGAATCCCACAATTGCAAAGCTTGTTGGACGAAAGTTTGGGAGTAGTGCCACAAACGATATCGTATAAAGGTGAGGAATACTCTCCACACACGTTTGCCGACACATTCAACCTTTCAGCCAATGCCTACGAAGCCTTGACCAGTTTTACCCATCACCCATTCTTCACCGAGTTCGTATTGGAAGTGCCGGACAATTGGGAAAGGAACCGTTTCTACAACCTCCCCATCGACTCCCTGATGACCCGCATGGAAAAGGCCGTCAGAAACGGAGAATCCATCTGTTGGGAAGGTGACACGAGTGAACCGGGCTTCTCCTTCCCTCAAGGAGTGGCCGAATGGCCGACCGACTCTCTGCATACTCCCTCACAAGCAGAGCGCCAACGGTTGTTCGAAGGTTTTCAGACGACGGATGACCATGCCATGTCCATCGTGGGCTTGGCTCGCGACGAAGAAGGCCGTCCCTACTTCATAATGAAGAACTCATGGGGAAGAAACAACCCCTACGGTGGGCTTATGTACGTCTCCTTTGAGTACGTCCGAATGAAAACCATCGCCGTATGGGTCAGAATTGAAAAAAAATAAGTAACTTTGCGCCCTATATAATATAATAAGGTGTAAAACAAACGTAAATATACATCAAAGCAATGAGCAACCAACGATACATGATGCGTGGCGTATCAGCCTCGAAAGAAGATGTGCACAATGCCATCAAGAACATTGACAAGGGACTTTACCCGAAAGCTTTCTGCAAAATCATCCCTGATATATTGGGTGGCGACCCGGAGTATTGCAACATCATGCACGCCGACGGTGCGGGCACCAAGTCATCATTGGCTTACCTCTACTGGAAGGAGACAGGCGACCTGAGCGTGTGGAAAGGCATTGCACAGGATGCACTCATCATGAACATCGACGACCTGCTTTGCGTAGGTGCTGTAGATAACATCCTGGTAAGCTCTACCATCGGACGCAACAAGTTGCTTGTGCCAGGCGAGGTAATCAGCGCCATCATCAACGGCACGGACGAGTTGCTGGCCGAACTTCGCGAAATGGGCGTAGGCGTGTATGCTACGGGTGGCGAAACGGCAGACGTGGGCGACCTGGTGCGCACCATCATTGTGGACTCTACCGTGACTTGCCGCATGAAGCGTAGCGACGTGATTGACAATGCGAACATCCGTCCGGGTGACGTGATTGTGGGTCTTGCCTCTTACGGACAAGCCACCTACGAGAAGGAGTACAACGGCGGTATGGGAAGCAACGGACTGACCAGCGCCCGCCACGATGTGTTTGCCAAGTATCTGGCCGAAAAGTATCCCGAGAGCTACGATGCAGGCGTACCCGAGGAATTGGTATATAGCGGTGGATTGAAGTTGACCGATGCCGTAGAGGGCAGCCCCATTGATGCGGGCAAACTGGTGCTTTCACCTACACGTACTTACGCCCCCGTGGTGAAAAAACTTTTGGATAACCTGAGAAAAAATATCCACGGTATGGTACACTGCTCGGGAGGTGCACAGACGAAGGTGCTGCACTTCGTGGGCGACAATTGCCGTGTCATCAAGGACAACCTCTTCCCCGTGCCTCCTCTTTTCAAGACCATCAAGGAGCAGAGCAACACCGATTGGGCGGAGATGTACAAGGTGTTCAACATGGGTCACCGTCTGGAGGTATATCTTGCACCCGAATATGCCGAGGAGGTCATTGCCATCAGCAAGAGCTTCGGCATCGACGCACAAATCATCGGACGCATCGAGGAGAGCAACGGACAGAAGGAACTGACCATCAAGAGCGAGTTCGGGGAGTTCAAATACTAAAAAAGCACCATACGCTTATGGGAAAGATTTTCTGCTTAGAAACAGAATGGAAGCAAAATATACATGACTTAAAAGTCAAATCAAGTATACTTCCATTGTTGGAGTTTCTCAAAATATCACGTGGAGTTGATTTCACATTTAGGCATGTTGCTACTATGAACGATTTCACTTATTACGTGAAGCACTTGTATTACGACACTTATAACCCTTATGACATTATCTATCTATGTTTTCATGGGATTCCGTCAAAAATAGGACTTGCGAATGGGGAAACTTTAGATTTAATAGATTTTGCAGAAAAGAACAAAGGGATATTCAAAGGAAAAAATGTCCATTTCGGAAGTTGTAGCACATTAAGCATGTCCGAAGAAGACATCAAATATTTCAAAAGGGAAACAGGAGCACGAATGGTCACGGGTTATCAAACTTGTGTTGAATTTGTAACAAGCTTCATTTTTGAGTTATGGCTTCTTAATGAAATCATAGACCATCCCGATTATGCACAAAAAAGGTTGTTAAATTTGGTTGAAAAAAGAATGCCTTATTGGGGAGATACATTTGAATTCATAGCATATTGATAGACATGATTAAAAAGACATTGTACATCATAGCGGCCCTAATAAGCATGTCTTGTTTGTTGGGGATGTTGGACTTCCTATTAGACACATGGGAGTCAAACGGTTGGTACCGTAGAGTCATCAGCCTTTTGGCTCTTTTAGGATGGGTACACATCACCTATAACATGATAACGCTGAAATATAAATGGATAAGGAAACTGACAGAATAAGATAACCTAAAACCTGCTTATGGAAAGAGAAGTAAAAGGTTGCATAGTCATAGTTATCGCCTTCGCCATCGTGGCTATAGGCATCTATATCGGCTTAGTATGCGACTGGCTTTACCTCAAGAATCTCTGCATGATGCTCTTCAGCACGGTTGCCGCATACATTGGAAACCATTATTTCCAACACGACGAGAAGAAACGAGCATCCATGAGCACTTGGAGATGGTGCTTCTTGCTTGTATTTGTTTTGGCGGGCATATTAACATGGATTGAATATCAATATATTGACTAAGATTGGTTGAATAAGAAAGCATGGCAGACAACAACACCATATTAGAAAAGCTCGAAGGGCTGATAGCACGTTTTGAGGAGGTATCCACCCTCATCACCGGCCCGAATGTGATTGCCGACCAGGCACGCTATGTCAAATTGACAAAGGAATACAAGGACCTGAGCGAAATCATGCGGGTAAGGAAAGAGTATGTGGATGCACTCAACGGCTACGAGGAGGCAAAGCAATTGCTCCTCACCGAAAGCGACCCTGAGATGAAGGAGATGGCTCGCGAAGAGGCCAACCTCTGCGAAGCACGCATCCCCCAATTGGAGGAGGAAATCAAACTGCTTCTCATCCCTGCCGACCCACAAGACGACCGCAATGCCATCTTGGAAATACGTGGCGGTACGGGTGGAGACGAAGCGGCTATCTTTGCCGGCGACCTTTTCCGCATGTACGCGAAGTATTGCGAATCCAAGGGATGGCGCATGGAGGTGTCAAGCGCCAGTGAAGGAGCCTCAGGAGGATACAAGGAAATCATCTGCTCGGTGACAGGCGAAAAGGTATATGGTACACTGAAATACGAATCGGGTGTACACCGCGTACAACGTGTGCCGGCTACAGAGACACAGGGCCGTGTACACACCTCTGCAGCCTCGGTAGCCGTACTCCCCGAAGCGGAAGCCTTCGATGTGGAAATCAACGAAGGTGAAATCAAGTGGGACACTTTCCGCTCAAGTGGTGCCGGTGGACAGAATGTGAACAAGGTGGAGTCAGGTGTGCGCTTACGCTACAACTGGCGAAACCCGAACACAGGCGAGGTGCAGGAAATCCTCATCGAATGTACCGAGACACGCGACCAACCGAAGAACAAGGAGCGTGCCCTCTCGCGCCTGCGTACCTTTATATATGACAAGGAGCACCAGAAGTACATCGACGACATTGCTGCCAAGCGCAAGACGATGGTATCAACGGGTGACCGCTCGGCCAAGATCCGCACCTACAACTATCCGCAAGGACGCATCACCGACCACCGCATCAACTACACCATCTACAATCTGTCCGCCTTCATGGATGGCGACATTCAGGATTGTATCGACCAGCTGACCGTGGCGGAAAATGCCGAACGGATGAAGGAGAGTGAACTATAATAAGAATAAACAGAACACAGAGACACAAAGACACAGAGTTTTTCCTTTATTCTCTGTGACTCCGTGTCTCTGTGTTCAAAAAAAAGAAAATCATGAACAAGCAACAACTGATTGAACAAATCAAACTGAAGAAGTCATTCCTCTGCGTAGGACTTGACACAGACATCAAGAAGATACCCGAACACCTCTTGAAAGAGGAGGACCCAATCTTTGCCTTCAACAAGGCCATCATCGATGCCACTGCTCCCTATTGCATCGCCTACAAGCCCAATTTGGCTTTCTACGAGAGCATGGGCGTGAAGGGATGGATTGCATTCGAAAAGACGGTAGAGTACATCAAGAAGAATTATCCCGATCAGTTCATCATCGCTGATGCCAAGCGTGGCGACATTGGCAACACCTCACAGATGTATGCCCGTACTTTCTTCGAAGAGATGGACATCGACTCTGTGACCGTAGCTCCGTACATGGGCGAAGATTCAGTGACTCCCTTCCTCACTTACGAAGGCAAGTGGGTCATCCTGTTGGCACTGACTTCCAACAAAGGCTCGCACGACTTCCAATTGACCACCGACACAGAAGGTGAACGTCTGTTCGAAAAGGTTCTCCGCAAGAGTCAGGAGTGGGCCAACGACGAGAACATGATGTATGTGGTTGGTGCTACGCAAGGACGCATGTTTGAGGACATCCGCAAGATTGTGCCCAACCATTTCTTGCTCGTACCAGGTGTAGGCGCACAAGGTGGAAGCCTTGAGGAGGTTTGCAAGTATGGCATGACCAAGGATTGTGGCCTCATTGTAAATTCAAGCCGCGCCATCATCTATGCCGACAAGAGCGAACGCTTTGCCGAAGTGGCTGGCGAAGAAGCCAAAAAGGTGCAGGAGCAGATGGCAGAACAATTGAAAAGCATATTGTAATTAAAAAACACAGAGGCACAGAGACACAGATTTTTTATACTTATCATAAAAATCTCCGTGTCTCTGTGTCTCTGTGTTCGACATAAACTTGTTATGCAAGATCGCAAGATAATCAACGACCCAGTCTTCGGATTCATCAACATACCCAAAGGATTGCTCTATGACGTAGTCACCCACCCTATCCTGCAACGCCTGACACGTATCAAGCAATTGGGGCTTTCATCTCTCGTCTATCCAGGTGCACAACACACCCGTTTTCAGCACTCATTAGGAGCTTTCTACCTGATGAGCGAAGCCATCAATACTTTGCGTCAAAAAGGTAACTTCATTTTTGATAGTGAAGCCGAAGCGGTGCAAGCTGCAATTCTGATGCACGACATCGGACACGGCCCTTTCTCTCACGTACTTGAACACACACTGGTGAAAGGAATAAGCCACGAAGATATATCATTGATGTTGATGGAGCGCATGAATAGCGAGATGAAGGGGCAGTTGAGTTTGGCCATACAAATCTTCAAGGACGAATATCCGAAGAAGTTTTTGCATCAGCTTATCAGTAGCCAATTGGATATGGATCGCTTGGATTATCTGCGACGCGACAGCTTCTATACCGGCGTGACAGAAGGAAACATAGGCTCTGCGCGCATCATCAAGATGCTGAATGTAAAAGATGACCATCTGGTTGTAGATTCTAAAGGAATATACTCCATTGAGAACTTTCTGATGGCACGCCGCTTGATGTATTGGCAAGTGTATCTGCATAAGACTTCCGTAGCTGCCGAAAAAATGTTAGTCAGTGCCTTACTTCGCGCCAAGGAGCTGGCAAGCAAAGGTGTCGAACTGTTCGCTTCACCAGCATTGCGCTTTTTCCTCTACAACGACATTCAAGCCGACTTTTTCAAAAGAGAGCCAATTTGTTTAGAAAATTACATAAAACTTGACGATAATGACATTTGGACTTCTCTGAAAATCTGGTGCGACCACCCCGATACCATCTTATCAACTTTGAGCCAAGGAATAATCAACCGAAAACTATTCAAGGTGGAAGTCACTGAGAATCCCATCAACAAGGAGCGTAAGAAAGAAATTTTGCAATCAATTAGCAACCAGCTTCATATCACACAGAAAGAAGCCGAATACTTTTTGGTCATCAATGCCATAGGCAAAGACATGTACAGCAAAGAAGATGACAGTATTGAAATCATGTACAAAGATGGAGATACAAGAGACATCGCCTACGCATCCGACATGCTGAACATATCCACCCTATCCAAGAAAGTCAAGAAATATTACATCTGTCGACTTCGGCTTTCACAGGAAAAACGTTAATTAAATAACAAATATTTGTCTTTTTGTACGGCTGTTTGAAAAAAAAATGCTTAATTTGCACCTTAATAAAGGGGGAATCATACACGTATGTATCTATTTTCCCCCTTATAACACTGAAATTAACAATAAAGAACAGTTGACAAAATGGAGTTTTCAGCCAAACAGATTGCCGAATATATTCAAGGCGTTGTCGTAGGCGATGAAAATGCGACAGTACAGACTTTTGCAAAAATCGAGGAAGGTATGCCCGGAGCCATATCTTTCCTTGCCAATCCCAAGTATGCCCCTTACATTTACGAAACCCAATCAAGTATCGTATTGGTAAACAAAGACTTTGAACCTGAGAAAGAAATAAAAACGACTCTCATCAAAGTTGACAACGCTTACGAAAGTATAGCCAAGTTGCTTACACTATACGAAATGAGCAAGCCCAAGAAAAACGGCATCAACCCGTTAGCCTCTATTGCTGCATCAGCCCAAATAGGTGAGAACGTTTATGTTGCACCTTATGTTGTTATCGGTGAAGGCGTAGTTATTGGAGACAACACACAGATACATGCCAATGCCGTCATCGGGGATTATGCCAAGATTGGGAAAAACTGTATCATCTACCCCAATGCAACCGTTTATCATGAATGCCGCATCGGAAACAACGTAATTCTTCACGCAGGAAGTGTCATTGGAGCCGACGGATTCGGTCATGCCCCCGCTGCTGACGGATACGAAAAAATTCCTCAAATCGGTATCGTCATTTTGGAAGACAATGTGGAAGTCGGAGCAAATACCTGTATTGACCGTGCCACGATGGGAGCAACCATCATCCGCAAGGGTGTCAAATTGGACAATCTCATCCAAGTTGCCCACAATGTTGAAGTTGGAGCAAACACTGTAATGGCCTCACAATGTGGCATTGCAGGTAGCACCAAGGTTGGCGAATGGTGTATGTTCGGAGGACAAGTCGGAGTTGCCGGACACTCCAAGATTGGCGACCGTCTGAATGTCGGAGCTCAAACTGGTATTCCAGGAAACATGAAGGGCAATCAAACCGTTATGGGTTCACCGGCCATTGATGCCAAACTGTTCGCCCGTGCGTCTGTAATTACAAAAAAATTGCCTGAGATGTATTCAACCCTGAATGCGTTGCAGAAAGAGATTGAAGAACTAAAGAAACAATTGAATAAATAATTCCCCAAATATGCTGAAACAGAAAACGCTCAAAGGTAGTTTTTCCCTCTGCGGAAAAGGCCTTCATACAGGCTTGAGCCTGACCGTTACATTCAACCCTGCCCCCGATAATCACGGATACAAGATTCAACGTATCGATTTGGAAGGCCAACCAATCATTGACGCTGTAGCAGAGAATGTAGGAAACACAACCCGTGGAACCGTTCTTTGCAAGGGAGACATTAAAGTCAGCACCATCGAACATGCCATGGCAGCCCTTTACGCCGCAGGCATCGACAACTGCCTGATCCAAGTCAATGGTCCCGAATTTCCTATATTGGACGGTAGTGCCAAATTCTATGTTGAAAACATCCAACGCGTAGGAATCGAAGAGCAAAGTGCCGTAAAGGACTACTACATCATCAAATCCAAAATAGAATACCGCGATGAAGAGACTGGCTCTTCTATCATGATACTCCCCGATGAGAACTTCAGTGTGAACGCCTTGATTTCATACGATTCACAGGTATTGTTCAATCAGTTTGCCACTTTGGACAACATGGAGAACTTTGCATCGGAAATCGCATCAAGCCGCACCTTCGTCTTTGTTCGCGAAATCGAGCCATTGTTGAATGCCGGACTCGTAAAGGGTGGCGACCTTGACAATGCCATCGTCATATATGAGCGTCCAATGGATCAGGAGCGTTTTGACAAACTGGCAGACATTATGGGAGTACCTCACATGGATGCCTCTAAATTGGGATACATCAACCACATCCCCTTGGTGCACTCTAACGAACCGGCCCGTCACAAACTGCTCGACATTATCGGCGACCTCGCCCTTATTGGTAAACCCATCAAGGGACGTATCATTGCCACCCGTCCGGGACATACAGTAAACAACAAGTTTGCCCGCCTCATCCGTAAAGAAATCAAATTGCACGATGTGCAAGCTCCCATCTATAATCCCAATGACGCACCTGTCATGGATGTAAATCGCATCCGCGAATTGCTTCCCCACCGCTACCCCTTCCAGTTGGTGGACAAGGTTATCGAAATCGGAGCCAATTACATCGTAGGCGTAAAGAATGTAACAGCCAACGAGCCCTTCTTCCAGGGACACTTCCCTCAAGAGCCTGTGATGCCCGGTGTGTTGCAAGTGGAAGCCATGGCACAAGTCGGCGGCTTGCTCGTATTGAATTCAGTGGAAGAACCTGACCGTTGGAGTACATATTTCATGAAAATCGACGGCGTGAAGTTCCGCCAGAAAGTAGTGCCAGGTGATACACTTATCTTCCGTGTAGAGATGACAGCTCCTGTGCGTCGTGGCATCTCAACCATGAAGGGATATGTTTTCGTAGGCGAAAAGATTGTCTGCGAAGCGGAATTCATGGCACAGATAATAAAGAACAAGTAATTATCAATTATGAATTATGAATTCTAAATCATGACAGGATGAAGAATTAACTTTCGACATAGATTATTCAGCAATTCATAATTCATAATTTTAAATTCATAATTAACACATGATTAGTCCATTAGCTTATATCGACCCCGAAGCCAAAATAGGGAACAATGTAGAAATTGGTCCTTTCTGCTTCATCGACAAGAATGTGGTCATTGGCGACAACAATGTCATCATGGCCAATGTGAATATCCTTTATGGCACCCGCATCGGAAATGGCAATCGCATTTTCCCCGGTGCTGTCATTGGTGCCATTCCACAAGACTTGAAATTCCGTGGTGAAGATACAACAGCCGAAGTGGGTGACAACAACACCATCCGCGAGAATGTGACCATCAACCGTGGTACCGCAGCCAAAAACAAAACCGTTGTGGGCAACAACAACCTTCTCATGGAAGGCGTACATGTGGCACACGATGCAACTGTGGGTAGCAATTGTATCATCGGCAATGGCACAAAAATGGCTGGCGAGATTGTCATCGACGACAATTCTATCATCAGCGCCAACGTACTGATGCACCAATTCTGTCGAGTAGGAGGATATGGAATGATTCAGGGAGGAACTCGCTTCAGCAAGGATATCCCCCCGTATATCATTGCAGCCCGTGAACCGGTAGCTTACAGTGGCATCAACCTTATCGGGCTCCGCCGCCGTGGTTTCAGCAACGAACTGATTGAAAACATCCACAATGCTTACCGCCTCATCTACAATAGTGGACTGAATGTAAGCGAAGCATTGGAGCGCATCAAGGCTGAAATCCCCATGAGTCCCGAAATCGAATACATCGTTTCATTCATCGAAAGTTCATCACGCGGAATCATCCGATAACATATTATCCTATTAATATATTATGGTATATAGATTCACCATTATCTCTGATGAAATAGAAGATTTCCGCAGAGAGATAAAGATAGATTCAGAAGCTACCTTTCACGATTTACACGAAGCTATACTGAATTCATGCGGCTATTCTGACGACCAGATGACCTCATTTTTCATTTGCGACGAAAGTTGGGCAAAAGAGCTGGAGGTTACTCTTGAAGACATGGGCAGCAGCTCCGAAGAAGACAGCTACATTATGCGTGAAACGCCATTGAACGAATTGCTTGAGGACGAAAAGCAACATCTGCTCTATGTATTCGATCCATTGGCCGACCGCGTATTCTTCATCGAACTTTCTGAAATCATTTACGGAAAAGACCTGGACAAAGCAGTCTGCACCAAGAGACAAGGAGACGCTCCCCAACAAACCATCGATTTCGATGAATTGATGGCCAAGGACACCCCCCTTGATTTGGGAGAAAACTTCTATGGCGACGAAGACTTCGATATGGACGAGTTCGATCCCGATGGTTTCAGCATGGGCGATGCGGCTTCGTTAGAAGACAGTATTCCTTACGAATAAACAAGTAAGGCAGACACGAATCATTCTTTTTTATTGCTTAGACGCGGATGACACAGATGATGCAGATCTTTTATCACTTACAAATCTCAATCTGCGTCATCCGCGTCATTTGCGTCTAAGAAATCATATTGATGTTCCTTGTATTTCTTCCCTTATGAAAACCCTCTTCGTATTGATAGGGCCTACCGGTGTGGGCAAAACAGACCTGAGCCTCAGCATTGCTGAACGTTTAGGGTGCGATATCGTTTCTGCCGATTCACGCCAGATGTATGCCGACCTGAAAATAGGGACTGCAGCCCCTACAGCCGAACAGCTCAAGCGCGTAAAGCACCATTTTGTCGGCCATTTGGCACTGACCGATTATTACAGTGCTGCCCGTTACGAAGAGGAAGCCTTGAAATGCCTGTCACAATTGTTCCAGTCCAACGACTATGCCCTGCTTTCCGGAGGCTCCATGATGTATGTGGACACCGTATGTAACGGCATTGACGATATCCCCACAGTAGATGCCGAGACACGCGCATTCCTGATGGAACGCTACGAATCCGAAGGTATCGAACCACTCTGTGCCGAGTTGCGCCTGCTCGACCCCGAGTACTACCGCACAGTTGACATGAAGAATCCCAAACGCATCATTCATGCTCTGGAAATCTGGTATATGACAGGACGGACTTACACCTTTTACCGAAAACAATCATTCAAGGAACGCCCCTTCCGCATTGTCAAGATTGGCCTTCGCCGCGAACGCGAGGAACTCTACGACCGTATCAACCGGCGTGTTGACATCATGATGGAGGAAGGCCTGTTGGACGAAGTGAAAAGTGTACTCCCCTACCGTCACCTCAATTCACTGAACACCGTAGGATACAAGGAACTTTTCATGTACCTCGATGGTGAGTGGACACTTGACTTTGCCATTGAAAAGATAAAGCAAAACTCACGCATCTACTCACGCAAACAGATGACTTGGTTCAAGCGCGACCAGTCCATAACTTGGTTTCATCCCAACGATACGGATGCCATCCGCTGTTTCATCGAAGCCAATCTATGAGTTATTACCGTCCGATTTCCAAATCTTTGGCGACGGACATCTTTTTGTTCTTCACACCACGGAAGTTTTCCAGCTCCACATCCTTCACTCCCTTCATCACGATGTAGGGCATTTCTTCCGCTTTGTCCACCTTCATATTGCTCAATCTGATGTCTTCCACATCCATCAACACGATGGGAGGCCGCTTGTCCTCATTGATGGTTTCTAACGTCACATTGTCAAGAGTCACACCGCGTGCATGGCTGATGAAGAGTCCATAAGCTGGCAGTATTCCGTGTGACGACGGTTCGGGATATCCGTGTTCCATTTGGGGCACGTCATAAGGGTCACGTTCTTTCTTTTCGTCAACAGCCTGTGAGCGGTTTCTGCGAGTGTCGGGCGTACCGTTGGCTGCAGAGTTTGTTCGGGTAAAGAAAGAATTGGCTCCACGTTGCAGTCTCACGTCCTCCATCGTCAGTCCGCCACGATATTGGATATGGATATTACTCAAGGTGATGTCCTCTATCATGTGTCCCTCCAATCCGAAAATCATGGAAGCATAGCGGCAATCAGCATCCTTCACCACGATGTTACTCAGTTTCACCCGTCGGATAACAGAGAAAGGCAGCTCCTTCGGTCCGCGTGCACGGTTGCCCAAGCGCATATAGATGGGCGAATTGCAAATGTCACGCATGGCAATGTTGTCAATAGTAATATCTTCGATGGCAGCACCATCCACCGTCTCCAGCGCCAATCCGCGACAGTGGTCGAAGGTACAGTTGGTGATCGTGATATTCTTGAATCCGCCATTCGACTCTGTTCCCATCTTGATGCGTCCCGTCGGTCCGTCGCGGTCGGGAGCTGCAGTAATGGTCTTCTGGTAAGTGCCGTCGAGCATCGTACCGGGATCATAGCCCGACACATGGCAATTGGTGATGGTCACGTTCTCCGTTGCCTTCGCATATCCCAATCCGTAGGAACACTTCAACACGATGGCATCGTCGTTGAGCGTATTCACCTGGCAATTGGAGACGCGCACATTGGCACAACAGTCTATGTCAAAGGCATCGCGGTTAGTGTCGCAGCGCACATTGTCTATCGTCAGGTTATCCACTCCCGTAAGTAGCATGGCAAAATGTCCGCACTTGAGCATACTGATGTCGCGGATAGTCACGTTCCTGCATTCTTTCAGGGCTATAGCCTTGTTGGCTGCCGGATGTCCATTCATTTTAGCCTGTCCGCGCGTAATTCCTTCCGTGCCATCTATCAGTCCGAACCCTTGGATGGACACATCGTGCAATCCGATACCCCACATCAAGGAATTCTGCCAATGGCTGTGTCCGAAGTCCTGATAATCATCCGAAGGATTCTCTTCGGGCAGGTCGTAATGCATGGAATCGGTAGGCACAGCAGCCTTCAGCACTGCCCCATGATCCAAATAAAAGGAAATATTACTCTTCAGCCGGATAGAGTAACTCTGATAGACTCCCGCAGGGAAATAGACCGTACCTCCACCCTGTGCCGAAGCCGCTTCAATAGCAGCATTAATAGCCGGACTGTCGATATGCGCTCCGTCTCCTTTGGCACCAAAATTTTTCACGTTGTAGAATCCCTCTGTTGCAGCCCACGAACCGAGACTCACGGCAAGGGCCACCAATAATAGCATTAGCTTTTTCATGTTTTTATATCGTTTTAGGTTTTATTCTTATTACCAATCCTCCATTTCATCCAGCGTGAGCACGTCCGGATGGTTATAAATCCGTTTCAATTCCCCCTTGTCGTGTCCTGTCACATGACTTGTGTGCCACAGCATCCACCACATCCACACGGTTCCATTCTGCTTGCATTCATCGGGGTCAGGCAACGTCCCACATTCGTGCAGGGGGACAAGCAGGTCGTCTCCATGCATTTTTACGATTGCATGATACAGCCGTCCCTGTTCGTTCTTTGAGTAAGTGTCAGGGCCCACCATATCGTAATATTCCCGTCCGGGATTGTAGCTTTCGTCCAGATTCCCGCTGTGCGGAAGCACCCAGATAAGGTTGTTCAGTTTGCGTTCGCGGGTAAAGTAGTCATACATGGTCTGCCACAGCCTGACAAACAGTTCGCCGCCACCTTTTCCATACCAGAACCAGCGGCCGTCAAATTCGTGCATAGGTCGCCACAGCACGGGCACCTTGGCCTCCTTCAGCTTTTCCAACCAACCGGCTACACGGTCAAGGTCGGCCCACATGGCCTTATACTCCGGAGTTCCTTCTTCAAAACAACGGGCCACATCGATGGTCATCTTGCTCTGTTCATACCCCTCACCCTTAGTGGGTGCTCCCCAATGCCACATCAGGGTAGGTATTCCACCACGCCTGTACCATTCGGTCAGCAGTTCCACTTCGCGGGCATTGCTCCCCTCGTGTATCAGGTCGTGCCCTCTGACCGCAGGATACTTCCCCGTCACTTCGTGCACATACTCAATCTCGTCAATGCCCCACGGAGCCCACATCTGTCCGGAGAGAGTCTTGCCGGCTTCATGTATCCGCAACAGTTGCTTGTACATAGCCTTGGCCTCCTTGCTGGCCTTCCGGTTCGACAGCTTTGTCCTCACTCCGGCCGCTTGCATATTCATGCCTGCAAGCAACATCACAGTCCATAAAAGGCAGCTCATAAGTTTCATGTCGGTTTTCATGTCATTCAAATATCAGGTTAACAGGATTTTTTCATTTACCTTTATTTATTATATAGATGCCCACCGTAGCCAACACGGCTGCAACGAGGTATTTCCAATAGAACGGTTCAGCCAGACAAAGACAGGACGTGATGGCCCCCACCACAGGGATGAGCGAATTGAAGATGGCCACCTTACCCACAGGATTACAACTGAGCAATTTGTTGTAAAGGGTGAATCCCAATGTGGAAATGCAGATAAGCAATCCCAGAATGGCCACTCCACCCACTGTCACCCGAGGCAAAGCACCGCCCATCATCAGGCCGGGAAGAATCAGCAATGCCCCTCCTATAGCCAGACTGTACCCCGTCCCGACAAAGACATCCACCCGCGTGCGGAGACCGCGCGTCATCAGGCCGGCAGAGGCTGAACAGAGGGCATTGAGGATAATCATGCCATCACCCAACAGGGTGAACCCTCCCCCACTCCCGCCACTCCCGACGTTCAAGGCCAAAATCCCGGCAAAGCCAATCACACAACCTATGATTTTCTGCATGGTCAGCTTGTCACTCTTAAAGAACATGCAGGCAAACAACACCAGCAGAAAGACACCCAACGAATTGAGAATGGCAGCCCGCGCCCCCTCGCTGTGCGACAAGCCTATGTAGAAACAAGCATAGTGCAACGTGGTATTCAACAAGGCAAACACCAACAGATACCACCAGTTACCCGGATGCGCCACACCGAAGTCCTTCCCCTTTCCACGGGCAATGGCCAACACTATCAGCCCCGATATGGCAAAGCGTATGCCGGCAAACAGCATCTTGCTGCCCGTCATCTCTTGCGTGATGCCAAACTCACCAAATCCCAACTTGATGAGCGGATAGGCCCATCCCCAAGCTATAGCTGCAGTCAGGGCAAACGTCACCACCCACGCAGGACGCTGGAATATGCTTGTTTTTGTTTCGTTCATTTCGCCTCACTTAAGGTGGGTTCTACAAATTCGCCTTGTCGAAAATTCGGGCTTTAGCCAGAATATTTTTGTTAGTAAAAGAGGAAGTGTAGCGGGCTACACGACCGAGTTTGCTAACGAAAAGATTCGGATAAAACCGAATTGGCGGCAAGAAGATTAAAGATCTCACCATTGTTAATAATCTGTGGGAATTTATAGTACCCACCTTAAATTACTGCAAAAATACTGCAAAATCACATAAATGCACCATTTAAGGAAAAAGAAAACACAAAGCAGCGAACAGATTTACATACTTTAACGCTCAACAAATCCCGTTCCCCTTTCATTTCTTCATTTCACGACGTGAAACAAAGAACCAATCAGCTTCATCTTGCTTTCTAATAAAACCATCTGGAAAATATCTACTCGCAAGTCTTACTAAATGAGCTACTATAGAACATCCTCCCATTTTTGTTTTAATGCTCCCCTGTTTACTATCCATTTTTGATTGCTCCTTTATTTGGCCATCATTCTATTTTGTCAATACCATTTACCGCCCCGCGCCCCTCTCCACCGACTATTTGTGAAATTTATGAACCTGAATAGTCTGTTGAGAATCAAGTGGTTGTCGTACGAGAAAGGGAGGATTAGATTTTTGATTAAGAGACGCGGGACAGAGATGGACAGTTTTATTTTATTGATGTTCAGATGATTGAAGATTGGGGGATTGGAGTGAAATTCTTCAGGTTACGCAGTGGCACCATTTTTTGACACCAGAGGTGGGCGTGTAAACATTTGTCAGATAGTCTGTTGTGAGAAATTGGATAAACGGGTTGATTGTATTGGCACCAAGGTTTGACACCACCATTCATTTTGCGCCTTTTTGAGGGTGTAAAGATTTATTTGTACAACTTCAGGGGCATTGATATGTGTACATGGAGAGAAACTATTTGCCTTGTCTGTACAAGAATTTGTTTGACATGGTTCGGTAATAAATATCACATTCGTAGTTGATTCCTATTTCGCAGTGTGGAAGGTGTGTGTGACACGTGTTTTTTTGCATATATATACAAACGTACAAAAGGTACATGCAGAAACTTTGCTGATCGTGTGCACAAGTTCAGTTGACCGTGTGCACACGTTCAGTTGGGTTTCTGCAGACATAGTACTACTGGTTGTACTGACGCACAATTGAGGGTGTGCACACGGGTTGGGGACAATGTGCCGACAGACAGATGAAATGTATAAATATACAATCCGACTGTATAAATATGCAAAACTGGTCTCGCGAGAATCGCATATATGGCAGCGGGTTTTCGTTTGGTTAATTTTGAACGAAAAATACAGCGGCCTTACAATTGTATGGTAATCAGCTCTTTTGCACATTGGTCATCCCTCTGCATTGGTGCGTAATCCCCCATGGCAGTATTCCGACGGATGAGCGTAAATTTACGTTTCTTGACAACTGGTTTGCATAATTCTTGACATTATGACGTCTCTACATGGCATTTTCCTTTTTTAGCAAATCGACGAAGTTGGTCACAATCTCTTGGGTGTTTCGCATCTGTTTCAAGTTGAAATTCAATCTCAGTTTCTGTATAGATCCGTTTGTTGAAAGTAGTTCCATCCTTTGTGACATGTTGATTAAGAATCCGTTATTTCTCTATAAAGTCGGCAAAGATAAAGAATAAAAGTTGTCTGTTTGGCAAGGAATCTCTACATTTGCACCATCCAATGGAGGTGAGCATGATGAATCAGTCAAAAGAACAAACGCAAATTTCGGAGTTGTTGAAAGCCGGACTGTGGGGCATAAAGCCCGACACCACGTTGTTTGCCGTGGGAGAGGCGGACTGGTTGGCCTTGCTGAAGCTGGCCAGGCAACAGGCTTGTATAGGAGTGGCCTACGACGGGATGCTGACCCTGCCCAAGGAATTGCAACCAACGCGTGCCCTTTTTCTGCAATGGAGCAGTCTGGTGGCACAGATTGAGACAGATAACGAATTTCTGAACGAATGCTTGCGCGAAGTGGTCTCTCTCTATCGGGAGCAAGGACTTTCCCCGGCATTGTTAAAGGGGCAGGGAGTGGCGCAACATTATCCCCATCCGGAGCATCGGCAGAGTGGGGATATAGATTTGCTGGTCGGTGAAGGGTTTGAAAAAGCCAATGATCTGCTTCGTACGGAGTCGGATTGTGAGGGAAAAGAGACGGACAAACACATTGAATTCTGTTGGCGGGGAGTGACGGTGGAAAATCATCGCATCAGTGCCCGCCTGAGCCATCCTTGCGCCAATGCCTTCTATCAGAAAATGACAGATTCATGGTTTCCTGACAAGGGAGTCAGAATCTCAATAGGGGATTTTGACGTGACGGTTCCTCCGCACGAGTTCAATGCAGCCTTTCTGTTGGTCCATGCCCTTGAACATCTCTTCAGCAGTGGTTTGGGAATGCGCCAGGTAATGGATTGGGTGTGTCTGATGCAGGCGACCCACTCGTGTTTCGACGGGAAAGAGTATAATCGCCTGCTTCGGAAAACGGGGCTGACCGGTGTGGCCAAGGCTTTTGCTTCCATCGGGGTGGATGTCATGGGATTGCCAGTGGATTGTCTGCCCTTCGACTTGAATGAAAAGGATAAAAAAATAGGCCAAAAGCTCCTTCACCGCATTTGGACTGATGGGAACTTTGGCCTATATAATAAGGAAAGGATACGTCCAAAAGGTTATTGGGCTGGCAAGTGGCACACATTCACCTCTTCGGTAAGCCGTTGCGCCGAACTGTTCAGCATGGCACCAGCCGAAGCCTGCTGTTACCCCATTCGAATAGCTGTCAATTCAGCATGGGAGCAGATAAAGATGCGTTTATAACTAAAGTTTCGCAAGCTCAACTTTCAGGAGTATGGGGGTGTGCAAAATGTAGCCATTCCAGATTTTAGGCGCGGATTACGCGGATTTCGCGGATAAATATACTTTTTATTCGCCTTTCAGCTCATCGACAACCTCTTTTGATTATTTATCTAAGGTATGGTCGGGTATGAATTTGAAATATAAATCCGTGTAATCCGCGTAATCCGCGCCTAATTTTATTTTTGACACACCTTCGCTTCCTACACTCCTGTTGCTTATTTACTTGCGAAAGTAGGCCTTATAAGTCTCCTATATCCTCAGCAATCTGAACAACGGAATCAGGAAACGTCTGATGCTCCGCAACCAGTACCACCATTGTGCCCGACGGAGCCAGCGCGGGTCGCGGCAATCCTGCTCGGTGCCATCGGTGTGGTAGATGGTGCGCAACAGACCGATAATCTCCCGTTGGGGCACCTCCTCAATGCGGTACAGGTTGCCATCGCCCAACATCCGCCACTTGTCGCCATTCATCCCGATGAAGCGGTGAATCATATAATTCCCTCCCCACTGGTAGAAGGGACAACACCACGGTTCGGGAGGAGTCACACCATCATAGGGAACCACCTCGATTTCATCTTTTCCACCACGGATAAAGGGATACATGCTTTGTCCGTCCACATGCAAGCGCACCGATTTGCCTTCTCGCAAAGCCTCGGCCGCCTCTTCGAAAAAAACATTGGGAACTACTAATTTTCTCATTCGCCAAACACCGTTTTACATGAGAGCCGGGCCGCTTCCGCATTGGGCAGACAAGCCAAGTGATACAAAGGAATCTGTGCCAACACTTCGCCGATGGTTTCGCTGATGCAATCGTACAACGTATCGTCGTAGGCAAAGTCCGGCGGACACGACGGATGCAATGCCGCGTATGCTTGCGGGATGCTCAAGCGCTGGATTTTGTTATACGGGGCTTGCGACAGGCGCACACAAGCGGCCAACGGATAACTCTCCTGCTTGTAGCACGGTGTCTTTCCACTCCACGGACTTCCATACATCCAGGGTTTCCCGTCAATGATGCGCAGGATGGGGCTGTCGTCGTTCAGCAACACGGCACCTTCGATGTTTTCTCGCCACAGTCTTGTATGCGTACTCTTGCCCGTTCCACTTTCGCCCAAAAAGAGCACCGTGCGTCCCTTGTATTGGATGACACTGGTGTGTACCGCCACTGTCCGATGAGCCATTGTCACCAATCCGTATGCAATCCACAGGGCGAAGCGCACCAGTCGGGGCATCAGTTGGCCATTGAACTTCACCACATTGCTTCCCTCTTCCTTCCACAGGCTCAGGGAAGCGCTGTCCGGAGGGGTCATCACGAACAGATATCCTCCTTCGTAGCGCCCGAACCGGTCCACAATGCCATCTACTTCACTTTCATATTGCACCTCCGTCATTTCGGGAGCCAGCTCATCTGTCAGCGTAAACACGGCCAACGCCTCTCCCTCCGCGTCAACTTCAAACGGCTTGAAGCCATCCAATGTCGCCACGGCCTTTATCCACTCCTCGCATCCCTCTATGCGGATACGATGTCCTGCTATTGAATAATCTTTTTTCATATTGCTTTTTACTTTTTTACTATGGCTATGGCTTAAATTATTGCCATCCGCCATCGCCATCTGCCATCGCCATCGCCATCTGCCATCTGCCATCGCCATCGCCATCTGCCATCGCCATCGCCATCGCCATCAGCCATCAGCCTTTTCCCACCTCCATCACCCTGTCGCAAAACGTCAGCGAACTTTCCCTATGGGCAATGATAATCATTGTCAGTTCCTTATGCGTAGCCGACAATTCCTGCAAAGCCTGATTGATTTCCTGCTCCGTCTGATTGTCCAAGGCCGAGGTGGCTTCGTCGAAGAACAGCACCTCCGCATCCTTGTAGAGCGCCCGTGCAATGCCGATGCGCTGTTTCTGTCCGCCCGACAAGCGGCTTCCATATTCGCCTAACGAAGAATCCATACCTTCGGGCAATGTGGCAGCCCATTCCTTCAGTTGCACCTGTTCCAACACTCTGCCTATCTTTTCCTTGTCTATCGGCCGACCCAATGCGATATTGTCGGCCAGTGATCCTTGGATGATGAATATTTCCTGTGGCACATATCCCACCAGCCGGTGCCATTGGCGACGATTCTTCAGTGTCAGTTGCCGTCCGTCAATCTCCACACTTCCACTCGTCGGAGGGAAGAATCCTAACATCAGGTTGAACAACGTGCTCTTTCCCGATCCACTGGGGCCTCGCACACCAATGCGCTCTCCCTTGCGGATAATCGCGTTGAAATCATCCAATATCACCTCCCCATCGGGGAAAGCAAACGTCAGATGCTTCAGCTCCAGGCTCCTGTTGAATGTAAGTTCCTCGCCTTCGCCATAGCCATCGCCATAGCCATCGCCATCGCCTTCGCCATCGCCATAGCCATCGCCATCGCCATCGCCATAGCCATCGCCTTCGCCATCCGCCATCTGCCCATCATCCACCCCATCCACCACCACGTCAATACTGTACGACGCATTCTGCAACGTATTCCATCCGTTCAGTATTCCCCTCACGGCAGGAATCATACGGTAAGCCGCTACGGCAAACACACCGCTCACCACTCCCAGATTGCCGTCTCCCGCCAAAAGCAGAAGCGCCAGACCTATAACAATCGCCACTTCCGACAGGCACGAAGGAAGCAGTTGCACCGTCTCCATACGCAAACGGCTATGGTTGATCACCTTCAATCCCTCGTCAAACGAAGTCAACGACGAACGGAAGGCCTGGGCAATCTCCAACTCCGTATAACCGCGGAAAGCCTCCACAACCGTACGACTCTGCTTCCGTCGCGCCTCCAGTTCCTCTGTGCCATATTGGCGCAAACGCCCCTTCACCATCCACACATACGACATGACGATGGGCATGAACACAAAACAGAGCAAAGCCCCGATCATAGGCTCCCACAACATCAAGGCCGTCACCATCAGCAACAGCAACAATGCCTCGCCGGCAATGCGGAAAATGGGGGAAAGGATGCAAAGGCTGAACGTGTAGCACACGAAATTCACCTCATGCGCCAATTGTACGCTGCTCTTGCTCTTCTGGAAAAGCAATCCGCGATGATAATAGTTGCAAAACATCTTCCGGCTGAACACCTGATACAGGTGCAACAGGAAACCACTCTGAAAACGGGCGAGGAATATCACCATCACATTCTTCAGCAACACGAAGGCCAGTGCCAATCCACATACCAGCAACGACGTGCGCACGTCCGTCCGCTCACCGAACACCGTAATCAGTATCGGAATCAATGCCGCCACACCCGCAAAGTCCAGCAACGCACGCACCAGCACCGACAAGGCCACCCACACCCCGCGTCGCCGTTCCTCCTTCGTCAATAGCCCATATATCGCCTTCAATGACATATCTCTTTTGTCTCTCTATATTAATATAATAAGGTATAGAACCAAAAACGCCGCAAAGATACACATTTTTCCCCTCCCCACCTATCTCTTCCCCCATATATTTCTCTCTCCCTTCATCATTGTCCCTTAAAAACACCCTTCCATCCCCATGCCTATGCCCTTGATTCTTGTTGTCCTGCAGGCGCGATTCCCATCGCGACTCTCACCCCTCTAAAACCTGCTATAAAGCAGGAATACACCCTATTTTTGCCCCGTTTGGAAAATATTTTGTTAAAAGCAGAAAAAAAAACTAAGAAATGTTTGTATTTATCAATATTCACTATATCTTTGCATGAAAATCGATGGCCAAATCGTCATTTTGGCGGTAAAAAGTCATCTAAAAACAGGTGCATAATGGTAACAAGCATGAGCAAAACAAATCCATTAAAACGCCCAATTGACAGTCTTGACTGCATAAAAAGGCGGCATTTTAAAGTTTTTTTGAAGAAAAACAGCAAAAAAAAGAAAATTTTCTTTGAATTTGGGAAATTTATCTTTTACTTTGCAGTCTGAATTGTGCCCTGACGGGAGCTTGAAGCCTTAAAAAAATATAAAAGTAACGGAAAGGAAGATGAAACGGATGGGAAAAGACAAGGATGAGACAAAAGAAGGTGACCGGTGCGATGCAGGGAAATGTGGTACGATACAGGAAAATGTGGTACGATATGAAAAACGGCATTTGATTAAGAAATAGAGAATTAAACAAATTATTAACAAATTAACAGTATTAACAATTAAAAAACATTAACGATTATGAAAATGGAAATGTATGTAGCTCCTGAGCTCGAGGTTTTGGAAGTGATGGTAGAACAAGGATTCGCCGCTTCTGGTCCTGGATTTGACATCAGCGACGAGGACAAGGATTTCGGCGGTATCGGACTTTAAGAAAGAATTGATTTGTTAACATTTAATTTTTATTTATTATGAAAAAAAGTAAATTAATGTGGGCTGCAGTGCTCCCGATGGCATTCGCAGCATGTTCACAGGAGGAGCTTGTGGAAAATCCCAGTGTAGCTCCTGAAGCAATTGCACAGTACAAAGGTGCACAGGTGGTTGAGAATCCCCAATTCTCTATTTCAAGAGAAGATGAAGGCGCTCTGACCCGTATGTCAACTACCGATGGTACCATTGGTTGGGACAAGGGTGATAAGGTAGGTTTGGTTTGGTTGAATGCTATGGCTATTTCCGACAACTATGATCGTGAAATGCCGAGCTTGTCAGACTGGTATCCTACAACCAATTTGCATTATTCTAACACACGCATCACTCACGACGGCAACTCTGTATTCAGCATGAAGGACGGACAACTCTATGCCGGACAGTATATCGCTTATCATCCTTATGATGAGAAGATGAAGCAAGTGGGTGAGTTCTCTTTGAAGCAGTCTGATGCTCAGCAGCAGAATACTTCTGCCGTTGTTGATGATGCTGCTTATGACTACTTGGCTAAGAACATGAACTGGTTGTCTCGTAATGCAAACAATGCATCAGGAAAGAGCTCTTTCCTCTATCACATTGATGCCAACAAGGCTGGTTTGGTGAAGACTATCCACATCCCCATGAGAAGATATTCTAACATCTTCGAAGGTCGTTTTGTAAGCGTTAATCCTACCGTTTCTCAAATTAAGTGGGACGATTTGACTATCCAGAAGGTTGAGTTGATTGCAAGTTCTGAAATTTTCCCGACTCAGACTATTTTCGACTTCAGCCAGGGACTTGATAGTATGACATACGAATTGGAACGTGATGCTGATGGTAACTATATTGAAATCGCCCCTGTTGAATGGGATAAGAATGGTAATCCAATTCCTAATTATAAGAAGGATGCTAATGGTTATCCCGCAAAATTCGTTGTTGATCTTCAGAAGGTAGGTCCTATTCAAGCTCTTCCTGCATTGATTGATGATGAGGACGAAGCATGGTATGCTAATGAAGGTTTGAAGAAAACAATCTCATTGGACATTGTTAATGAAGCAAAGGTTGGTGAAAATCCCGAGGATCAGCGTGCCATGTTCCTGTTGTTGCCTACTACTGCAGCTTCTGATACTACTGAATTGTCTATCAAGATTTACACTGACTATGGTTATGTTGTAATTCCCGAATCTGAATGGAAGTCATACATTGGTGTTGATCCCGATCCCGTTGTTAACGGTACAAACTGGGGCTCTCAGTATATGTTCCAGGGTTACGAAGGTCTGAAGGAAGCTGGCAAGACTGCAACTCAGTTGCTCTCTTTGATCGGTCAGAAGATTACTCGTTTCATTGATGTAAACCCCGACGACTTGGTTTACAACGATATCGAAGTTAACACCATGGATGAACTCCGTGCAGCTCTTGACAAGTGGAACAAGTTGGGAGAAGATGGTGAATTCCGTGTATATGTAACTAAGAATAACAACAAATTCGAAAACTTCGATTGGAGCACTAATAGCCAGCATGCAGAGGTTAAGACTTTCTTGGCTGACAAGAAAGATAATTTGGTTATAAATGTTACAACAGAAGATATGAATCTTTCTGGTACTACAACCTTGAACGATCCTAACCATGGAGGAAATTGCACAGGCCATTTGACAATCAATGGTAAAGTTGATCAGAACAACGGAGTGATGAATGTCGAGAACTCAGAGGTAATTCCTGAGGTAAATATTGCTAATGGTGCAGAATTGAACATTAATGCTACGGAAGTATTGAGTGGTGATCGTGCTGATTTGAGAGGTGTAGCCAACATCAATGGTACTTTGGATTATCCTTCAGTTTATAACTGGGGTACAGCTAATGTTGCAGGTTTGGTTGACGCTGAGAATGTAGATAACCGGGGTACTATAAATCTGCCTACTAGCGGTGAGGTTGCAGCTTCTGCAAGTGTTACTAACTCTGGAACAGTTAACTTGGACCAGCACGGTGTGATTGAAACAGCGGCATTGTATAACAGTGGTAAGATTGTGACTAATGGTGATATCAAAGCTCCTACCATTAGTAACAAGGGTGAATATCGTATGAAGACTCACTGCACAACTGAAGTTGATACCTTCCTGAATGAGGGTAAGATTTTCTACGATGAGCAGGGTGCCAAGTTTGCTTACACTAATCAGGGCAACGGTAAGTCTATCGCTACTATCCAGAGCGGTGACGTTACCAACACATTGGCCGACTACATCATCAATGCAAATGCCTTCAAGTGTACTGACCTCGTTATCAACCCGAACGACAATCTGACAACAGCTCAGTGGGATAACTCATTGCACGATGTTGCTTTGAACTTTGTCAACGTAACTATGAACGACGGTGTGACTGTACAGTTCAACAAGAACTTGAAGATGACTAAGGCTACTGTAACAATTCCTGCTTCTGCAAAAGTTGTATGGAAGAAGGGCGATACAGTTGACGAGCCTGTATTCAATATAAACAAGGTTGTTGTTAACAGTGGTTCTACTTTGGAAGTTTCTGGCATTCAGGTAGCTAATAAGTATAAGACAGAAGTTAACTTTGGTAGCGGTTCTCAGACTGTAACTATCAAGGGTATGGGTTGCTTCGATAAGAAGGGCGCTTCTGAAATCCCCGCAGGTGGTAATACTAACGGAACTATCGTAATTGAATAATAGTTATATTAAATGTAACGTGTATAAAAGAGCCAGCCTCTAGGTTGGCTCTTTTTGCCTGTACGTTTTTAATTATTAATATTTTGTACACATGAAAACGAACAAGAGATTAATGTGGGCTGCAGTGCTTCCTTTTGCATTCGCAGCATGTTCACAGGAAGAACTTGTGAATAATCCTAATGTGACTCCTGAACCTGCCCAAGAATGGCAAGGAGTGGAAGTGGTAGAGAATACACAATTCTCCATCAGTAAGGATGATGAAGGTGCTTTGACCCGTATGGCCACAACCGATGGTGTTATTGGTTGGGAAGAGGGCGATGAGGTAGGTTTGGTATGGTTGAATGCCAAGGCCATTTCAGATAATTACACGAGAGGTATATTCTCTTTCTCTGACTGGTATCCTACAACCCCATTGCATTACTCTAACACACGCATCACTCACGACGGAAACTCAATTTTCAGTATGCAAGATGGTCAGCTTTATGCCGGACAGTATATCGCTTATCATCCCTATGATGCCGATATGAAGCAGGTGGGTGAATTCACATTGAAGCAGGATTCTGCTCAGCAGCAGAATACTTCTGCCGTTGTTGATGATGCTGCTTATGACTACTTGGCAAAGAACATGAACTGGTTGTCACGCAGTGCCAGCAATAAGACTGGAAAGTCTTCATTCCTTTACCATATTGATGCCAATAAGGCTGGTCTGGTGAAGACTATCCACATCCCAATGAGAAGATATTCCAATATTTTCGAAGCTCGATTTACTGAAAATGACGGAAAAAAATCTTCTATCGAATGGAAGGACTTGACAATCACACAGATTGAGTTGATTGCCGAAAACGAGATTTTCCCCACAAAGACCCGTTTCCATTTCAATGAAGATCTTGGAAAAGCCGAATACGAACTTACACATACTGCCACGGGATACATTCCAGTGGAATCTACAGAAAAAGATAACAATGGTAATGACATCGTAAAATGGCAAAATGATGCAACTGGCTATGAAAGCAAATTCGTTGTTGGCTTGCAACAAGTTGGTCCTACGAACAAACTTCCTGCATTGCAAAAAAATGCTGCTACAACTGTAGGAGAGAATTGGTATGAAAACGATGAATATGCAAAGAGCATTCTGTTGAACATCGAAAATCCTGCCATTGTTGGTGATAATGCTACTGCACAACGTGCCATGTTCCTGTTGTTGCCGACAGCTCTTGCTGAATTGGCTGAAGATGGGAATGCAGCCCCTGTAGGTGCTTTGTCTATCAAGATTACGACAGACTATGGTTATATCATTATTCCCGAGTCTGAATGGAAATCATACATAGGTGAAGATCCCGATCCCGTTGTTAATGGTACAAACTGGGGCTCTCAGGAGATGTTCCAAGACTTTACAGGATTGGTTGAATCTGGTAAGACTGCCACTGAATTGCTTTCTCTGATTGGTCAGAAGATTACTCGTTTTGTTCCTGTAAACACCGACAACCTGGTTTACAATGATATTGCTGTCAACAACATGGATGAACTCCTTGCCGCCATTGACAAATGGAACAAGTTGGGTGCTACTGGTGAATTCCGCGTACATGTGACCAGGAAAGACAACAACTTCAAAGACTTCAATTGGAGCAAAAACAGCTATCCTCAAATCAATACATTCTTGAACGATGGAGATAGCTTGAAGATTTTGGTTGATTTGATTTCTAACAACGATTTGTTACCGATGAATCTTTCTGGCGCTACTACATTGAACGACCTCGATTCTTACAATTCATTAACTATTGAGGGGGCTGTCAAGCAAGCTGATGGAACAATGACTGTCCTGAACGATGAAGTTATTGATAATTTGATCGTAGCCAATAAAGCCACATTGGTTGTAGATGAAGGTGAAAAACTCTCTGGAAATACTGTAGAATTGAATGGAAACTCTACCATCAATGGTACTTTGGCATACAATGCAGTAAAGAATCGTGCTAAAGCAGATGTCAATGGTACTATTAGTGCTCAGACTGTTTACAACAGCAACAGTGGTACAGTTATGAACATTGCAACAGAGGGTAAGGTTGAAGCAACTAAATGGGTTAAGAACGATGGAGAAATGAACTTGGCACAGAACAGTTCGGTAACTACTCCTGAATTCATTAACAATAAGTTGATCACTACCAACGGTAAGATTGATGCAACTACATTCAACAATAGTGCTACGGGTGATTACCACATGAAGACGTTCAGTGAAACAAAAGTGGGCACATTTACTAACGAAGGTGAAATTTACTACGATGAGCAGGGTGCTTCATTCAAGTACACGAATGTGAATGGTGGTAAGTCTATCGCTACAGTATTGGAAGGTGCAGAACCTAATACATTGGCCGACTATATCCTCAATGCCAACAAATTCAAGTGTACTGACCTTATCATCAATCCGAATGACTATTTCACTACTGATCAGTGGGATAACTCATTGAACGAAGTAAACTTGAACTTCAAGAATGTACGTATGAACGATGGTGTGACTATCAAGTTCAATAAGGATTTGAGCATGAAGTCTGCCCTTGTGACCATCACCGAAGACGCTACAGTTGTTTGGGAGAGAGGCGCAACAGTTGACAATCCTGTGTTTACAATCTCTGGAGTTGTAGTTGAGCCACGTGCTACTTTGAAGGTTTCTGACGTATTGGTAGTAAATGGAAAGAAGACCGTTGTGGAAATTGATGGTGGTACTACCACTATTGATGGTATGCATTGGTTTGCACAGAAGGGTTATACAGAACTTTCCAGTGGTTCTAATGGCACAATCAAAATTGTGGACCTTATTGCAGAAGCTATGCAGAATAAAGAAGACATCAAGCTTACAGGTGATTTGATCTTGAGCGAAACACTTGCTTTCGATTATGATTGCACCATCGATTTGAATGGTCACACTATCAAGAACGTGTCTGCAGATAGCAACGGAGAGTCTTGCGGTACTAATGGTAAGGCTTGTGCTGTATTCTATGTGAATGACGAGAATGTAACAGTGACCATCAAGGGTGAAGGTGATGTGATTGCAGCTTCCCCCAAGGCAACGTTCAATATCCCTGTATGGGTTCGCAATGGCAATGTTATTATTGAAGGTGGAAATTTCTTCTCAGGAAAGACTGCTGACGGAAGCGCAAGCCATGCTGTATATGGTATGAACTCTGCAAAGGTGCTGATTAAGGGTGGAACATTCGACGCTGAAGGTACTATCAAAGGTATGTCAGTTGTTGGTGTTTTGAATTGTAAAGACCATTCGCAAGCCCAAATAACACTTGCAGGTGGTAAATATTACGGATTTGGTCCTGATGAAGCTGCTAAAGTTACTCCCTCTTCTGCAACTCAACAAGAAATTGTATTGGCAGATGGTGCTCAATGGAGTGCAAAAGATAGCAAAGGTTACTATGCTGTAAAATAAATAAGTAATTATTTGTTGGTAAAAAAGGTGAGGCTCCCTACGGGAATCTCACCTTTTTCTATTATATCGGACATCCTGACAAATAAATCACATACACCAGCACAATAAGGGGGTGTGTCAAAATACCGACGGTCTCTGTCATTCTGAACGAAGTGAAGACGAGTTGTTGAGCATAGCGAAAAATCTGTAGATGTCAGCAGAAATATAAAGCACACGTTATCAGATTCTTCGCTACGCTCAGACGGGTTGTTGAGGACTTTGTCCGAAAAATGACAAGAGACCGTCAGAAAATAACAATAAAAGAGCGCATTTGTATTTTTGACACACCCCCACTGTATCAACCAATAGCACAATGTTGTTTTGAACTTCTTTAAAATTGCAAAATTATAGTTACCTTTGCAGGCGGAAACAATCAATAACCGATAGAATTATGAAAATAAAGTCGATGTATAAGGTGCGCCAGGTAGCTGGCGAGAACCTGGTGGTAGGTCAGGGACGGTTGAATGCCGACATGACCAAGGTGATTTCGTTGAATGATACGGCAGCACTGTTGTGGAAGGAACTTGCCGGGAGAGATTTTACGTGTGAGGATGCGGCAGACGTGCTGGTTGCCACGTATGAGATAGAGAAGGAGCAGGCCATGGCGGATGCAGCCAAATGGATTGAGAAGATGCAGGCCTGCGGCATCATTGAGTGATGCTCTTCAACTTAGGACAAAAAATTAGGCGCGGATTGCGCGGATTACACGGATTTATATTTCAGTTCTATTTTATCCGTGTATTCCGCGAAATCCGCGCCTAAAAATTATACACTCTCAATTACTTGCAGCTGCAAGTGGGCTTGATCTGCTTGAAGAAGTCGTTGCCCTTGTCATCTACAAGGATGAATGCGGGGAAGTCTTCCACTTCAATCTTCCAGATGGCTTCCATGCCCAGTTCGGGATACTCTACGCACTCGATGCTCTTGATGTTGTTCTGTGCAAGGATGGCTGCAGGACCACCAATAGATCCGAGGTAAAATCCTCCGTGCTTCTGGCAGGCATCGGTCACGCACTGTGCGCGGTTACCCTTGGCCAGCATGACCATACCGCCACCGTGGCTTTGGAACAGGTCAACGTAAGAGTCCATACGTCCGGCTGTAGTGGGTCCCATTGAACCGCAAGCCATACCGGCAGGTGTCTTGGCCGGACCGGCATAGTAGATAGGATGGTCCTTCATGTATTGGGGCATCTCTTCGCCACGGTCGAGGCGCTCTTTCAGTTTGGCGTGGGCAATGTCGCGGCCTACGATGATGGTTCCGTTCAGCGACAGACGAGTCGATACAGGATATTTGCTCAATTCCTTCAACACTTCGCTCATGGGCTGGTTCAGATTGATGCGTACAGCCTCGCCTTCACCTGCCTGACGCAATTCTTCGGGAATGAGGCTGCCCGGATTGTCATCGAGCTTTTCAATCCAGATACCGTCTTTGTTGATTTTGCACTTGATGTTGCGGTCAGCCGAACAGCTTACACCCATACCGACGGGGCAAGAGGCACCGTGACGGGGCAGACGGACGATGCGCACGTCATGGGCAAAGTACTTGCCACCGAATTGTGCACCCAAGCCAATCTTGTGGGCTTCGGCCAACACCTGCTTCTCCAGTTCGATGTCGCGGAAAGCACGTCCGCCTTCGTTGCCACTGGTGGGCAGGTTGTCGTAGTAGTGGGTTGAAGCCAGCTTCACGGTCAGCAGGTTCTTCTCGGCAGATGTACCGCCAATGACGAATGCAATGTGGTAGGGAGGACAAGCGGCTGTTCCCAATGTCTTCATCTTCTCAACGAGGAAGGGGACGAGCGTTGCGGGATTCAACAGAGCCTTTGTCTCCTGGAACAGGTATGTCTTGTTGGCCGAACCACCACCCTTGGTGACGCAGAGGAACTTGTACTCCATGCCTTCGGTAGCCTCCAGGTCAATCTGTGCGGGCAGGTTACACTTGGTGTTCACCTCGTCGTACATGTTCAACGGTGCGTTTTGTGAATAGCGCAGATTCTCTTCGGTATAGGTCTTGAATACACCCAATGAAAGGGCCTCTTCGTCGCAATATCCTGTCCATACTTGCTGGCCCTTCTCACCGTGGATGATGGCTGTACCTGTATCCTGACAGAGGGGAAGTTTACCCTTGCAGGCCACTTCGGCATTGCGCAGGAAGGTCAGTGCCACATACTTGTCGTTGTCGCTTGCTTCGGGGTCGGTCAGGATTTTAGCCACCTGTTCGTTGTGCTCGCGGCGGAGCAGGAACGAAACATCGCGGAAGGCGGCATTGGCCATGGCTGTCAAGCCTTCTTTCTCAATTTTCAGAATGGGAGTTCCCTCGAACTCACTGACAGACACGTAATCTTTTGTCAGCAAGTAGTACTGTGTATCGTCCTTCTCGATGGGGAAGGGATGCTGGTACTTGAATGTTACGTTTGTTGCCATAAAATACAATTTTACGTTTATATTGTTTTTGTTTTCCTTTTGGTCTTAAACGAAAAAAACGCTGTAACCTGTTACTGTTACAACGTTTTGTAAGATTTTTGGTTTGTGGTGCCACCAGGAATCGAACCGGGGACACAAGGATTTTCAGTCCTTTGCTCTACCAACTGAGCTATGGCACCTTTTCGTTTGCGGGTGCAAAGGTAGGCATTGTTTTCCATATAGCCAAATTTTCGGCCGATTATTTCTGTTGCTGGGGTGAAATAGTGTCATTCTCCTTCCATCACCCCTTTGATTCGCAGGTTGTGGAGATGCTCGGAATTGAATCGGGCACGGACTGACTTGTTGAAATGTCCGGCCGGTTGCTCATTGCCGTCAAAGATGACAGTGACGGTGCCTTGTTTGCCGGGCATGACGACCTCTTTGGAGAACTCCACGAAGGTACAGTGGCAGGAAGGGGTGGCATTGAGAATGACGGCAGGCACCCGGCCAGTATTGGTGAAGGTAAAATCGTATTGTCGGCGAGGATTGGCGACAGGGACATGGCCGAAGTCATGCAACGTCTCCTCTTCACCGAAGCACTGCTTGTACATCAGCCAAAGTTTGTTCCCTCCTATGCCCGGATCTTTCCTGCGGACATCATTGACGAACTCCACGACAAAGGACTCCAGGGCCAGACGTTTCATCAGATGGTCTTCATGCTTGTAATAGGCTTGCTTGCTCACACCAAGTAGGCGACACATCGGGACGATGCCGTAACGCTTGACGTCCCGTGTGTGAAGCCTTCCTGCTACTTGGTGCCAGCTTTTTTAAGTCTATGCCATAGACTTCCTTGCCAAAGGCCACCTGTAGTTTGACATTTCTGAAACGTCCCTCTCTGAAATTTTTATCCTAAAAAAAGAAAGTAAAAAGACAGGCTTTGCCTTATTTTATCTATATTTGCACCCTGCAAGAAAAAAAAGAAAAGAATCATTGTGTATGAAAAGGAGAAAACTACTTACCATTTTATTATTCAGCCTGTTCTCTACAATTGGCCTGACTGTTCGGGCACAAGTGGAGATTTATGGATTTTCCACGAATATAGACAACGAGAGTCTGTCGGGCTTGGTGAAGTTCAGCAGTACGGATCCAGCCAACACCATGCAACGCATCAAGACGGCTGACGAATGGGCTACGGCCGGTGCTTGGGGAGGTGATGCATACTATGCTATCCTGTCGTATGCCACTTATCCGAAAGGATTGTACACCATTGACGTGGAAACGGGTGAAATGACTCAGGTAGCTGACTATATGTACAACGAGCAAGTGCGTGCGGCTATAGAAATGAGCTACGACTTCACGACCGAGACGATGTACATGATTACCGTATCGGACGAAGACGAATACTGCACAGCCTTCGGTACCATCAACTTACGCACAGGCGAGCAGAAGTTCATCAACAAGAATATGGGGCAATACATCGTAGCCATGGCCATCAACAAGAACGGCCGCATATATGGAATCAACGATGCCGGCACATTGGTGTCCATCAACAAGACGACAGGAAAATGTACCAACCGCACCAATCTGGGGATATATCCTTGGCGCAGACAATCCATGGAGTTCGACCGTAAAAGCGGCGACCTCTATTGGGCTTATTGCGACTCGGATGAGTTCGGATTCCTGAAAAAAATTAAGGTGAACACGGGTGCAGTAACCGATATCGGCTATATCGGTGGTACAGCCAAAGAACAGGTGGTAGGTCTCTACATCCCCTACAGCCAGTGCGAAGACGAAGCGCCCCACAAGGTGACAGACCTGACACTGACACCCGACCCGAACGGAGCATTGGAAGCCATTCTCAGTTGGACTTGCCCCACAACCACGTATGTAGGCGAGGAACTGACCCAATTGGACAAGATTGAAATCTATCGCAATGACGCATTGGTAACGACCCTCACTGAGGGAGTTTCCCCCGGTGCAACCATGACCTGGACAGACCAAGTGAACCGCAGTCAGGAGTGTACCTACAAGATAGTGCCTTGCAATGCCATCGGTTCAGGCTTCCCCAACACCATTTCGGCATTCGTAGGACATGACATCCCCTCAGCCGTAGAGATTGCCAGTGTGATCCGCCAAGGGAACGATGCCATCCAATTGACTTGGCATCCGGTGAAAACAAGTGCGAACAAAGGTTATTTGGATAAAAGTACTATTATATATAAGGTAACGCGCGTGAGCGACGGCACTGTTTTGGCCGAAAACCTGACTGATACGACCTTTACCGACAACACCATCACTGAGATAGGACGATACCAATATGCAGTGACCGTATCAAATGCCGACGGAGAGGGCGAAATGAGCCTGACGGGATACATCGTAAACGGACCAACCCGTGAGTTACCCCTGATTATTGATTTCACTAACGAGCAAGAGAGCCAGTTGTGGAGCATTGCTGATGCTGACAATGACGGGCAAACTTACTTCTGGCAATACAATCCGAATTTCAAGGATCAAGGATTCTACTATTACCAATGCGAATATGCCCCCGCAGGCCATGCGGACGACTGGATACTTTCACCCAAATACCGCTTTGAGGCAGGCAAGGCATACAAAGCACTCATCACTGCACGTCCCTGTAACATCCTACGACCGGAGAAAATGATGGTGTATTTGGTGAAGGACTATAACCTGAGTACGGCCATCAGCCTGAGCGATACACTCTTTGTCGATGGCGAAGAGGATGAAACGGGTGAAACCATCATGAGCCAGTTCCGTGTGAACATCAATGCTTTGGATGAAACGGGTGACTATTCAGTTGCTATCCGTTGTGTGAGCGATTTCACCGAAGCCTATTGGTTGGCCCTCTCGCATGTGGAGGTTTCAGAGAATCAGGAAGGGCATATCCGTGGCGATGTGTATGACGACGGGCTGAACCCCGTAGAGGGTGTAGTGGTAAGTCTGGAAGGAACGAACCACAAAGCTGTGACCGACGCACGCGGACAGTTTGAAATCAAGAATGTGGCCGAAGGGACCTACACAACCACACAGACAAAGTTAGGATACTTCACCATTCCCCAACGTGTAGCCGTAAAAGGATTGAAGACGGTGAATGTAGAACTGGATGTAGTGAAACGCAAAGAGTTTTCCTATTGCGGGCACATAACCAATGAATACGGTGAACCTTTGCCCAATGCGGTCGTAAACATCAGCGGATACAACAGCTATACAACCCTTACCGACCCAAAGGGAAGCTATCAAATAGATGGCATCTATGAACTGGGCGAAGGAGAAGCCGAATACAAGGTGGAAGCCTGCAAGAATTTCTATCAGGCCGACACCACCCATTTCAATCCGACAGAGGCAAACGGCCATTCCATCCAAAAGGACTTTACGCTGAACGACCTTATCTTGCCGCCGGCTTACGCTTCTGTCTTGCTTTCCGAAAACGAAAGTACGACAATGGTCAATTGGAGTGCACCAGCCATAGAACACCATGTGAAACTGCATAGCGACGCTCCCTCGTACACTTTCGGAACGGAAGAGGGCGAGGCCGGCACACTCATCGGACTGGTCTGCCGCGAGGCAATGATTATCGACAGCCTCCAATGGTGGACTTTCTGCGATTCGGCCATACTGAATGTTGTCATCTTGGCGCTGAACGAACGGGGACGACTGAATGGCAAAGAGCTTTATCGCGATGATGAAGCGGCGAACGACCCTTACGACCTGACAACGTACCGCCTGAGCACTCCGGCATACGCTCCTCACGGATGTTTCATAGGCATCAGTGTGGACAAAGGAAACCTCTCACTGTTGACCACCACTAACACGGAAGAGCATCCTTTTGTATCCAACACCAATGCCTATATCGAAGATTTGGCCTCTTCGCTCAAGTTGGAATACGTTGAGGATTTGGGTAGCGACTACGAAGAAAACTTCTACATCAACTACAGTGGCCGACTGATTGCCGACAAGGAGGCGCCTGCTGTGACCTACAACGTAGTGAACACCGCAAACAATATCGACCTCTATAGTGCCGCGGGTGCGAACTTTACCTATACCGACCCGGCATGGGCCAATCTGGACAAAGGAAATTACCAGTATGCGGTTGAAGCCGTATATCGCAACGGAGAGAAGGCCCGCCTGCTGACCGACATCATAACCAAAACAACGCCATCGGGTATCCCCCCCCTACAGGCAGGGACAAGCGTCAGATCAGAAGGCCGTACCCTGTTGATTGATGCCAAAGCCGTAGAGGTAATCTCTGCCAATGGAAAACAAATGGCCTGTGGAACGGATGTCAACCGCATCAGTACAGTAGGATGGGCTGCGGGCATCTATATCGTCCGTACACTGAATGGCGATGGCCAGTGGAAAACAAACAAAGTAAGAATTGGAAGATAAACAATGAATGCAATCATGAAAAAATCATCTCTTATCAGCATATTGTTGGCATGGATTGCTTGTACCTTACAAGCACAAGACACCCTTTTTGTATGTGACTTTGAAAACGGTATTCCCGAAACGTTCGCCCACTATGACCGCGACGACAACGAACCTTCGCGCAGCATGAGACGCTACGGTTTGGAAAGAGGGACAGCATGGGCTGCCTATACTGAAGCTGGTAACACGGTGGCAGTCAGCGGCTCGTGGTACAAGGAGGTAGCCCAATCGGATGACTGGTTGGTGACCCCTGCCATCCATGTGGCCGACGTACGTGCCATTCTCTCGTGGCAGGCCTGTGCCATTGATGCTGAGCATCCCGACGGATACAGTGTCTATATCTCAGACAAAGGGAACCGTCCCGAAGATTTCACCGACGCTCCCCTGCTGACTGTTCCAACCGAAGTATCGGTTTGGCAAGAACGGTTCCTACCATTGGAACCGTATGCCGGAAAGGACATCTATGTAGCCTTTGTAAACAACAGTACGAACTGTAACCTGCTGATGGTGGACAACATTGCCGTTACCACACGCGAGCACACCTTCAAGTTCACCAACCTCACCCCCGAGGCCATCACCAAAGCAGGCGGTGTGAAGGTGACGGGAAGCATCACCTCGTCGGGTTTCCTACCCGTAGAGGGATACAAATTGACACTGACTCACGGCGGGCAAACCTACACCATTGACCGCAGCGCTGAAAGCATTGCACCGGACTCTATCGTAACGGTAATGTTTGATACCGAAATCCATGTCAGTCTGAACACGACAGAGGACTACACCCTCACCATCAGCAGTATGGAGGGAAGCGACGTTGAGACCATCCAGGGGAGTATTACCTGCTTCGAACGTACTGTACTCATTGAGGAAGGAACGGGTACATGGTGCATGTGGTGTCCGCGTGGGCAATACTACCTAAAGGAGTTGCACAAGAAGCGTCCGGGTGAGTTCGTGGACATTGCCGTGCATGTGAGCGACGAGATGATGGTGTACGACTATGCCATGACCCTCTATGCCCCCTTCTTCTACCAGTATGGTCTGCCCTCGTGTGTGATGGACAGGCAAGGGGAACTGATGAACGGACTCGGCAGTCTTGAAGAAATTGAGGCCATGCTGGACAAAGCCCGTGAGCGTGGGGCGATAGGACGGTTTACGGATTTATGCTCTATGACATCTACACAAGCAGAAGGGCTTTATGTTCGTATGACTTGCGAATTTGGAAAGCCAATTAAGGAAGGAGAGTATAGTGTAAACTTCATCATGGTAGAAGACAATGTTACGGGCTATGCACAAGCCAATGGCTATTCAGGCAGCAGCAGTGCCATGGGGGGATTGGACCTCTTGCCTGACCCGATTCCCGCAGGAGAATATACCTTTGCAAATGTAGGACGCATTATGCTTGCAGGAACAGACAGAAGTGGAAGGAGTCTTACCTTACCGGCTCATACCAATCGACATACGTCAATCTCCTTTGATTACGAATTTGATTATCCGGAGATTTTCAAGGTAAGTGGTGATTGGAATTACAAAGTTGTAGGAATGATTATTGACAACCGGACGGGAGAGATAGTCAACGCTGCAGAAGGACGGTATGATGTTGCAATTGCTGGTATCGACGATCTGCCCGCCTCTACCTCTGTCCGCCTGCAAGGAGGAACATTGACGGCCGACTCACCTTTGCTCCAAGTGGAGGTATGGAGCCTCAGCGGACAGCTGCTGCACAAGGAAAGTCCCAACAGCGACCGCTATGCCTTACCCCAAACAAGGACAAAGGGACAGCCCGTCATCATCCGGGCCACGACTGACGGAGAGAATGCCACATTCAAGTATATATATTAATTAATGTATAGAGTGACGTTTCCCAAATGCCAACTTTAAAACAAATTCTGATATGAAAAAAGTATTGACTATATTGACCACATTAGCGTGCACAGCTAATCTTAGTGCACAGACGCCTCTTGCCGGGGCAACACAGGAAGCTCCCATCGAAATCAAAGCAGGTGAATGTTATCTGCTGCCACAGGATTTCTCCAATGCCTACTTTACTTTTCAGTCTGAGACAGACGGTTTGCTCTATCTTTCATTGTCCAAACCGCTGAAGATATTCGGAGAAAATGGCCCGCTCCCTCTTTACGAAAAAGAGTGTGTACAGGGCATTGAAGCAGGAGAAGTCTATACGTTTTACAACACTACGACATGGGGCGACAGCATTACCATGACAGTTTCGTTCGTAGAAGGGAAGACCTACTTGCCCATAGCCCTTACTTCCACCTCGTTGGCTGAGGGCAGTATCTATCGCAGTTCACTACAAGACGGTGACATTACTTTTGCATTCAACGTTGCCATCAATCCCACAATCGTGAAAGCCGAAGTGGAATTGTCCGACGGAGAGCGCATCGGGGTAAACAATTACCGCACAAGTGAAGACTACAATACCCAAGGCACAAACTATGTATTGCAATTGGCGCAAACTTACGAAGCGTTGGTAGAGAATGGGAAATTGAAGGAGGGTGACACATTCTGTGTCGTACTCAGCAATATCGCTTCTACCACTCATGCAGACAATGTGTACGAAGGAGAAATAAGATTGGGGCTGAAATCATCAGGCAAAACCGTTACATTGGAAAGCGTAAGCAATCAGGAGAAATTGCAAAGTTACTATATGCCAGGCGACGAAGCCGGTCTCATCACCCTGACCTTTACAGGCCCTGTCACATGTTCAGCCCAGAGTGCCATCTTGGCATACGGTGACCGCGAAGCCGGAACATGGGCCGAAGTGAAAGTGCCCTACACAGTAGAAGGTAACACCATCACATGGAATGTGCAAGGCATACACTTGACCAATGTGCCAGCCGACGACGAAGGCAACCGCTACGTGAGCATCAGCCTGAAAAACATCTGCGACAAAGACGGATTCCCCATAAAGAGTAACGCCATAGGCTCTACGGGTACCATCCTGTTCTCTTATCTGATAGAAACAATGGACATCAACATTTATCCCGACTTCTTACCTGCTATCGGCAGCAACATTGATGACACAAAAGAGGTTGAGATATGGATCTCGGCAGGAAAATATGTCACGTTCAGCGGAGCCAAGGTAAGCTATCAACAGAATGGAGAAACCATCGAAAAGGTTATTCCTTTGGAAGAATTGCGTCAAGAAGATGACCCTTACGTTGCCACCGACCTGCTGGTCTATGTACCTGTCGCAGACTTCCCATTTGAAGCGGGTGAAGTAACTGTGGAACTCACAGATGTATTGGCAGCCAACGGTACTTCTCCCGAAATAAAGGCATCGTACCAATCGACTGGAAGTCGGGTTGACCACATCAACACCCCGACCACTCCTGACACAGAAGTTACAAACCTTTGGAATATCGACGGTACTCCCGTCTCTCCCACCCAACCGCTGAAGAGAGGCATCTATTTGCAGAAGTCAGCCGATGGGAAAACCCAAAAATTGATACGTTAATACAGGAGACGAAGCCCAACAGCCATAGCCAATAATAAACCCATAAATAAACATGAAAAAAGCATTCATCGGCATCCTTTCCATCTTTGCATGGACAGCAGCCAACGCCCAAATAGAAGAGATAGCGACAAGCAGCCAACAGCTGACAGTAGATAAAACCACAGCCACCCCCGTCCCCTATTCAATCGATGATGCCGGGGAACAGTTGCCTGTCATTTGGGGATTGGATACCGCTTGGCCCGATGAATGGAACATGCGTCGGGGCACGGCTTACATCGGCACCGAGAATATCGGTGTGGCCCGCGTTTCCTTCCAGCCCAGTGACCTGATAGTAAACGGAGAACTCTCCAGTGCCCAAAAGGCGGCTCTTGACCGACGACTGAACCTCGTCCGGAGAAGCGGTGCCACACAACTTGCCCTCAATTGCGACCACGAAGTGTTGATGACACCAAGCAATGCCACCGAAGCACAAAAGGCCCAATATGCCCAACACCGTGCGAACTATGTCGGCAAACCCGAAGAATGGGTCAAACTGTTCGAAGCCACCACACGCTATTGCCAAAGCAAAGGTTTCACCGTCGTATCCATAGCTCCCTTCAACGAGCCGGACTACGGATGGAACCAAGGAAGCCGCACCGACTTTTACAATATAGCCAAACTGATGAAGGAAAATCCGTTCTTTGACAATATCCGCATCAGTGGCGGAAACACCCTCAATTGTGACCAGGCGTTGCCATGGTACAATGCCCTGAAGGAGCATCTCGACGAAGGAAACACCCACCAGTTGGCTGGTGAATTCGACACCTATGCCAGTTTCTTCGAGACCGTCCGTGCCGACGGCAAACATGCCACAGCTGATGAGTTACACAATGTGATGGAGGCTATGGTAGGTGTGGAATACGGTATGCAGACCGGTATCTGGTGGGGATTCGACGGATTGGCTCGTGGCGAGTTCTGCCGTGCCAGCAACAACGGTGACCGACTGGCCTATGCCGAGAATCGTCCTACCTGGACAGCCGCCTCGGTCTATCGCAACAATAAGGAAGGTAAAGTGCAAGCGTTCCTCGGCACTTCCGAACGTCAGGCCAACAATGCCAGCTACCGTTTCATCAGCCGCGACCGCGATGTCTATTACGACGGCTACGGCCCTGTACGCGACTTCATTGTGGAGATGCCCGGTGGAACCGGTTACCAACAGGGACAGACCAATGCCGAGCGGGTGGTGAACATCACTTGGGGCGAAGATGTCCAGCCCTACATCAAAGGGGATTATGTGATACAGAACAAAAAGACAGGATACATCCTCTCACTGCCTTCGGCCACTTCGGGAGCCGGAACAAACGTTGTGCAGAAACTGCAGGTGCAGAAAGCCGTCTATCAGCAATGGAGCGTGCAACCCGTTGACAGCCGCATCGGTGGCGATTTCAGTTACTACTCCATCCGCCCGCTCATAAACACCAATTTCAGTCTTGATGTCCTCAACAGTTCATTGGAGCATAATGCCAACATCATCATCTGGAACAGCAACAACGGTGCCCAACAGCAATGGTATCTGCAATATGCCGGTAACGGATATTTCTATATCCGCAGCCGCCAAAGTACACACTGCCTGAAAGCCGGTAGTGGAGCAGGAACGGCTCTTAAGCAAGCCCTCTTCACCGGAAGCGATGACCAGAAGTGGCGCTTCGTCCCTGCCACCCTCAAGGCTGAAACCGAGGCTCCTCAGGCTCCAGCCGGCTTGACAGCCACCCCAGCAGTGGCTTCTATCCGCCTGGATTGGGAAGCCAACACCGAAACAGACCTGGCCGGATACACCATCCTGCGTGCCGAAGTGCCACAAACAGTTGGTGCCGACACACTGTTCAATACCATTGCACGTGGCATCACCGGCCATGCATTCATCGACAACAACGTGTTGCAAGACACAGAATACCTTTACAAGATAAAGGCACAAGACCAGACGGGCAACACATCGCTTGCCTCAACCACCATCAAGACATCCGTCACTGGCGAGAAGGGATTGGTTGGCAAATGGCAATTCGACGGCTCACTTTCCGACGAGAGCGGCAACCATCTGCATGGCGCCACCGACGGAACCAACTTCATCTATCTGCCATCCATAAAGATTTCAGGTGACAACAGCGCCATGTTCAACGGCACTTCACACTATGTGCAACTGCCTCACGAAATTGCCTCCATGCGCCAGATGACCATCTGTGTCTGGCTCAGATGGCGAACTGACACGGCTTGGCAGCGTATCTTTGACTTCGGAAATGGCACAGACCAATACATGTTCCTCACCCCGAACGGATACAGCCAAATGCGCTTTGTCATGAAGAACGGTGGCGAAGAAGAAGTGTTGGCAGCCAGCAAGCCCAAGACCAACACATGGGTACACATCGCTGTCACCCTCTCAGACGAAGCCGTGTCCATCTACATGGATGGCAAACAAGTGGCCCAATCAACCGACATGAAGATACGCCCAATTGACATACGCCCCATGATGAACTACATCGGCCGTAGCCAGTTCAATGGCGACCCGTTGCTGAAAGCCTACGTCGATGACTTCCGCATCTACAACTATGCATTGAACGCCGAAGAAATCATGGCCGTCACTCAGGACACTGCGCCCAACCACATACAACAGGAAAGCATGACACCCTCGCCCGTGGTAAGCACAGAGTATTATACACTTGGTGGAGTCCGCCTGCTCCAACCGATAAGGGGACTCAACATCGTAAAGTACACCCATGCTAACGGCTCCGTGCGGACAGAAGTCAAAAGGATTCAAAGGTAAGAGGTGACAAAGTGAGGATGTGTCAAAATGAAGCCATTTGTTTTTTAGGCACGGATTACGCGGATTACACGGATAAATTATAACCGTTCGGGTATAAAATGAAATATAAATCCGCGTTAATCCGTGTAATCCGTGCCTAATTTTATTTTTTGACACACCTTCACCCCCAAACAATATCCCGCGTTCTTTTCCGTTATAGTCAAAGGATGAAACGTTCGTTACTCATACTCGTAAGCCTGCTCGTCTGTCTGGCCGGTGCCGCACAGAAGCGTAAGGTGCAGAACCGCCCGTACATCGACCAGCGGCGTCTGCACTATGGTTTCTTTGTAGGCGTACATGCCCAAGATCTGGAATTTGAAAACAACGGTTTCATTACCCCAGAGGGTGAAACATGGTTTGCCGATGTGGCCGACTACAGCCCGGGATTCAGTGTCGGTGTGCTGGCCGAGACATACATCACGCCCCATTTGGCCCTGCGCCTTATCCCTTCGCTCTATTTCGGCCAGCGGAACGTCACTTTCCACGAACAAAACTCCCATGCGGAATACCGCCAGGTAATGAAATCCACCCTGCTGGCCTTCCCTGTCAACCTGAAGTTCAGTGCGCCACGCTTCAACAACCATCGCCCTTTTCTGGTGGCCGGTATAAACCCGACCCTTTCGCTCACGAACAAAGACCAGCAGGCTCTGTTTATGAAGAAATGGGACTGTTACATGGAAGTCGGCCTGGGTTGCGACCTCTATCTTCCCTTCTTCAAGTTGATTCCCGAACTGAAGTTCTGCTTCGGTTTGCGCGACCTGTTGGAAAAGGAGCGCCCTGACCTTATCGACAAATCCTTGTTAAAATATACCCAGTCGCTCGATGCCGCCACCGGCAAGATGGTGATGCTGACGTTCTACTTTGAATAGTTGGCAGAGAGCAGCACCTCATACCCGACATCGCCTATTTCTGCCGCCGTCTTGGCATACGTACTTCCTGCACACCCTATGATATGCCTTGTCGCGGCGAGTGTGTACAGTTCGACAACCGCATCCTGCATACCACTCACAGAATTTCTGTCTGCCTTACGGGGGGAAGTTATGATGCGTTCCCCAAAGGCTTCCTGTATTGTCTTCTTTTCCTCCTCAGAATCGGTGGCCAAGAAGAACCGTGTGGTTTCATCCCGCTCAATTTCTTCTTCCATCCGCTTGATGAACAGAGTTGTCGGACTTTTCTGTATAGCTATGGCATGGTCAGTCCGCCGAATGTGTATTCCAATGGTATGTGCGTTGAAGCGGTTGACATTCTCCTTGATTCTTTCTTGCAGTTCCTTTGTAGGTTCAAACATCTTGAATTTCCGGCTACCCTCCTCCACGCAGAAATCACAGAAGGCAGCGATATAGTGTGTCTCCATATTGCACCAAACGGTGAAGTCGGAGTTTTTCAACGCATGTTCGGCCGTTTCGGACTCATACATGGCCTTATCGAAAAGGAACCGTTGGAATATCCTTGGGACATAGAGATTCTTCCTCCGCGGTCTGTCATGGATGAGATAATCTAACCTGGTCGCCTCTTTCACCGTCACTCCATTCCCGCCAATGGGTGCAAACAGTTGGTGGAAAGGGCAGTTCAGTTCCCATCCTGTGAACCAAATGATTTCTAATGTTGCGTTGCTCTTGCGGGCAAGTGTCATCGCAGAATTGACTCCTTTCATTCTGTTGGCCAATCCTCCGACAGGCACAAATGTAATATGCCTGCTGTTTTCCTTTAGCGGCATCATGCACTCCTGGGATGTTTTCATCTTCATGTTTTTATTCTCATTTAAGCATTTTCTCCTTTCCAAAGAACCATTGGGACAAACGACATTTATCCATGCACCATGTAATGGCCAGACAACCAGATATAGTAATCGCGATGGTGAAAAAAGCGAAACAACATCCAGAAGGGTCAAACATGAAAATGGGTTGATACATACGTGAAAGCATAGTAAAGAGTGGAGAAAACAGCAAAAGAACCATTGTGTTTCTACCTATCGTACACATTGCCTGTTCTACCATTTTCGGTAGCTTAGGACATATCCACAAAGAAAAGCTGATAACCAAATAAGTGATGATTATACACGACAACTTCAGTCCCAAGAGATTTTCCTGCTTACTACACAAGATGATTAAAGGAACGACGCTCCATACCGACGGTTGAAAGAACGATTGGAATTTAACCTCGTACGTCTTGATTCCCACACCAATAAGGAAATACATCGAATAGGAAAAACTCATCAGACACATTATCTCAGACACTCCCCAATAACAAAGTCCCAAGACTATGAGAAAAGAAAGTGGAGAAAACCTCCTTCCCACCAATTCCACAATAAGATAGTAGCATAATCGGCAAAGAATCAATGTATGCAGATACCAATATGGGCCAACGGGAGCCATAAATATTTTCGTAAGAATTGTGCACAGACTCATCTCACCGACATACTCACGTACTGGTAAGAACGAAGAAGCTATCACATACCCTGCTTCCATCACAGCATAGGGGAAAAATATCCACCGCATAGAACACAGAAACTCTTTCCCGCTTTTTCTTGCCGATGACAGGAACCCTGACAAGATAAGGAAGACGGGCATATGGAATGTATATACCACCTGTTTCATATAGGGATAGTTGTCGCCAATATATACCAAGTGAAAAAGTATCATCAGTATAATGAAGATTCCTTTTAAGTAATCTAATTGCGGTATATGCATCTCTTCTCTTTTTTGCATGCAAAATTAGAAGAAGAGCCATGAATGGGCAATGAAATACAGCCCGTGAACGACAGGTTTATTCGGGACTATTCTGTGTGCGTGACAGGACAGTCCTTTGCGGGAAAGTTGAGAATCAAGCACGTAGTTATGCCATGAAGATGGAATGATACTTGAATATACCTGTTGTTGATTTCAAAGGATTCGGGAACTATGGTGAGAAACCTGAAACATACAAAGAGAAAAAACAAAAGAGCTGCTTTAGTTCTTTATTTCACGTCGTGGAATATATATTCCACGCTTTGGTATATTCATTTCGCGACGTGAAATGAATATTTCACGTCGCGAAATAAAGAAGTTGGCCTGATTCTTTCAATTTTTTAGTTGTATGTTCAAAGTTTAGCAAATGACAAAGGATTTTTTTTAATCCGTATTTTGCCGAAGTCGTCATTCGATTCGGGTACAACTTCAGCAGAACACCTCAAGACAAAGGGTAAAAATAAATTCAGGCACGGATTACACGGATTACACGGACAAATTATTGCTTTTGGGTATAAAACAAAAACATAAATCCGTGTAATCCGCGTAATCCGCGCCTGAATCTTCTCTTGGGAAAGGCAGCCTGCCTTTGCGGGACGTTATTCCGCTATCATCACCTTGCCACTCTCGCGTTGTCCGTCGGGATAGGTCACGATGTAGAGGCAGGCGGCAGGAGTCCTGTCAACCTTCACCGTTGCAGTAGCGTCGGCAAAGCGGGCTTCGCCAACTTTGGTGGCATCCATGGTGTAAACTTCCAACTTTACAGCATCGGGAGCATAGCAGCGGAGAAGCGAACCGGATGCCTCGACTTTCAAGGCTGAAGCCTTAGGAGTGTCCATGCCTGTGACCCTGGAAACAGGGCGCGACATGACCATATAATCCCGATATAGCGGCACGTCGTTCTGTTCGGCCAGTGTCACGTGATAATAGTCTTCGGTGAAACCCGGGATAAAGATGTCAACGTAGTGCAAAATCATGTCGGTGCTCTCGGGATCCATGTCGAAGCGTTGCAGGTGTACCGAGTCACCAATGATTTGGCAATGGATGTAGTGCTTGTCGTAGCCACGAGCTTCCAAGGTTCCTTTGATGCGCAGATAGTTGCCTTCGATACTCATGGTGAACTCTTGCTGGTGAGGTTTCACTGATGAAAGCATTTTATCTACGGCCGGATTGTGGGGATATTCGGTCACGGCATCCCAATCGTGAATGGTCGGGACATGGATGGTCGGCTGGCTGGGTTGCGGTGGTGTCACCACTGTGCCTGTATCAATGGGTTCGTAAGGCACATCGGGTACTACAGGCTCAGATGGGGTGGACGGCACTGAGGGGACATAGTCGGCCGTATCAGTTTCAGCCACGAAAGTGGGGGCAGCGTACACACTGCACATGCTGGCGGTGCAAACAAGGAGGGTCAGTAGTCTCTTCTTCATAATGTCATAGGTGTTAAAGGGTTGATTGATTTTTTATTTGTTGTATCTCCAGAGAATCCAATCTTTCCAGTGATGACGATGTGGGGTCGGCAGGTGGTGCGAAGATGTTCCATCCGCCGTAAGTGCTGTTGCTCTCGTTGTCAAGCTCAGGGTATTGTATGCCTGCGCATCGGATGATGGCACAGGGGTCCAAGCGAAGGCTTTCCCTGCTTGTCAGGAAGATGGCACCATTAGCTACCAGTTCCAATGTACCTCCCGCTTGGATGGTGAGGTCGAGTTGCCTGAGTATTCCGCTGACAGACAGTACTCCTCCGTCTTCGACGGTAACGGTAGCATCGGCATGCATAATCCATTCCGCGAGAATGTCAAGTTCCCCTCCACGTTGTACGACGATGTGCGAATCTATAGTCTGGTCGTATCCGACAAACAAAGTGGTGTCCATTTGGCAGTCATCAATATATAAGGTCTCCAACCGGGTTTGAGGCATTTTGCCTGGCAGTTGGCTTTCGGAAGGGATGCTGTCGGATGGATTACCGCCTGGAAAAATAGGGTCATCGTCTTCGCCCGGAGTCGCGGGGGGCTGTTCACCGGGTGTCATGTGTGTCTTGTCATCGTCGAGAGCAGGTCCTTTGTCGGTGATGATAATCTTTTCGTCCTCCTTATCCAGGTCAATGGATGAACAGGAGAAGCAACTGCCGGCCATTGTCAGGATTCCAATAATGTATTTCGCTTTCATAATCTTTTATGGTTTGGTTTATGTTTGATGATGCAAAGATAAAGGGTCTATAGGAGACAACCAAGAGTTTTTTCTGATAATATCAGAAGGACAAGCCAAAAAGGAGATTTACCACACTTTTGTAACCCACTGATTGTTAAGCAGGAAGATATTTTTCAGAAATCGACCGACTGCAAATACAATGTGCCGCTTACAAGCCTCTTTCCTCCGTTTTGAAGGAGAAAAGAGGTAAAAAACATGCGCAATGAAGAGTTGCTTTTTGCGTATGTGCATTTTTATCTGTTACTTTGCATTCAACAAATCAAAGAGAGACAACCTCTATGAAACAGATAGTATGGATGGTGTTTCTGCTCGTGGCGGCCAGTGGTTGCACGAACGAAAACGAACTGTGGTTGGAGCGGGCGGAGACCTGCATGGAAGCTGATGCGGCTTGTGCCTACGGATGCTTGCAACAGATTGCCCCGACAAGTGACGAGCTGACCGACGAAGAACGGGCCAAGTATGCCCTGTTGCGGGTGCAGGCCATGCACAAGTGCCGGATGCCGCTGAGCGACGATTCGCTGATCAATGTGGCTGTAGCGTATTATCAGGCCAAAGGTGAGAAACACCTATTGGCCAAGGCTTTGCTCTACAAGGGATTGGTACACAAGCAGAACAGGCAAGTGGAGCGGGCGGCCGCTGCCTTTGTGGCCAGCGAACGGAACTTTGCACAAGTGGACGACAACCAATACAAGGCTCTGCTGTCCGACCACTATGGCATGTTGCTCTTCAATCAAGCCATGTATGAAGAGGCGTTGCACTATTTCAAGCAGACGCGAGAATACGAAATGAAGGGCGACTCGGTCCATTATGTGGTGTCCACTTATCGGCGTATGGCTATGGTGTACGACCTGTTGGGGCATAAGGACAGTGCCCGGACTTGCTACACTGATGGCCTTGCGTATGCCGATGAAAAAGGAATCCGGTCAAGAAACTACTACTTGCTGTTGCAGAATTATGCTTCGTTCCTGACCGAAAGAGAAGAGTACCCGGAAGCTGAGCGGTTACTGCTGCAATGCGCCGGCCAATTGTCCGATTCAATCTATGCCCATACCCTCAACTCCTCATTGGCTACGCTTTACTATGAGAAAGGTGAGTATGAAACAGCCATTGAGTATGCCGAGAAGACATTGAGGAGCGAAGACAGCCTGACAGTGTGCGGTGGACACCTGCGCCTCTACAAGATTTACCGCGATATGGGAGACTTGGAAACAGCCATGCGCCACCATGACCTTTACCGCCTATATGACAGCGACTTGGAGAAACGGAAAAGAACGGCACAAGTGGCAGCCATTCCCTATCGGATGGAGAACCGCCAATTGAAAACCGAGAATCAGACATGGAGGCAGATGCAATGGAGATGGATGGGAACAGTCGTTGCCCTGTTGATTGCCACCTGTGGCATTTTCTGCCTAATCCGTAAAAGGTACAAACGGGAACAGGTCCGTCATATACAACAATTGGAGAAGATGAAACAGACCCTTGTCCGGACAGAACAGCAATTGGGGGAAACGACCGTAAACTTTGGTGGACTGAAAGGAGTGGTCACCAGTCAGACCAATGCCATCAACCGATTGAAAGAGGAACAACTGCAAGCCAAAGAGGAGCATAAAGAAGAAATCAGACGATTGAAAGAGAGCATACGGACACTGGAAGCCGACATCCGTCAGATGAAAGAGGAAGACAGGACGCTGAGGCGAAGAGAAAATGAACAAAAGCAGGACTTGAAAGGACTGCAACGGGAATTGAAAATGCAGACAGACAAATTGGCAATGGTGGAACACCAATGGGAAATAGACCAACGCCTGAACCATTTTGTGATGACCGGCCAGGATGCTGTAGCCGTAGATTTGCTGATGCAACTCAGATATGACAAGGAAAAACAAACACGGTTTGACATCCGTTCGTCGGAATATTTGCCCTTGCTGAAAGTGTTGCTGAAACAAGAAGACCCTATGCTGCATGACAAACTGGAGATTTGTGGGTTGGAGCGTAACAAACTTACCATGTGCTACCTGATTGCCCTCGGATTGGACGATGTGGAAATGATGGCGCGCGCCGCTTGCCTGTCTCCCAATTCCGTGAAAGCCTACCGCAAGAAGTGCAGGGATATGGTTGAGGCATTGAAGCGTTGAGAACGTTTCCCTTTTCAAGGTGCAACATACGAAATCGGCAACCAGCTGCCCACCTTAATTATTATATGCGTACGCACGCACGAGAGGGTTCCGAATCATGTTTTCCTCATCTTTCCCTCTCAGAAAGGTGGGAAATTGAAAAAATCTATGTACCTTAGCGGCGAAAAAGAAAATTCATACTTAAACCATTAAACCAAAAACAAAAAAAATGAAAGTAAAAGCAACATTACTGATGCTGATGGCTGCCCTCTGCAGTCAGGCACAAGAGTTCAGCTTTGATCTGACAGGCAACCGCCGTGTAGCCGAAGGTTGTACGGCCATTACCGAAACAAGTGTATATACTGACGAAGTGGGCTACGGCTACGACCTGCAACCGGCTCCAACAAAGAAGAGTACGGCTCCCTACTTCTTCTCTGTGAAAGTACCCGACGGCAACTACCATGTGACCGTGACACTGGGCAGCAAGAAAAAGGCTGCAAACACCAGTGTGAGAGGAGAATCACGCCGATTGTTCATTGAAAACATTGCAACCAAGAAAGGAGAACTGAAAGAGTTTACTTTCACCATCAACAAACGTAACCCTGTCATCAATGAAAAGGAGAGCGTGAAGATAAAAGCACGCGAGAAGAGCAAACTGAACTGGGACAACAAACTGACCTTGGAATTCAATGGCGACGCTCCGGCCTGTGCACGCATTGACATCAAACGGGTAGAGGATGTGCCTACCATCTTCTTATGCGGAAACTCTACGGTGGTTGACCAGGACAACGAGCCTTGGGCCAGCTGGGGACAAATGATTCCGCGTTTCTTCACTGACAAGGTTTGTTTTGCCAACTATGCCGAGAGTGGAGAGTCAAGCAACACATTCATCGGAGCCGGCCGACTGAAAAAAGCCTTGTCACAAATGAAGGCAGGAGACTATATCTTCATGGAATTCGGCCACAACGACGAAAAACAGAAACGCCCGGGATGCGGCGCTTGGGGACACTTCATCTACAACCTGAAGATTTATATCGACGAAGCTCGCGCACGCGGTGCACACCCCGTACTGGTGACACCGACCCAACGACGTAACTTCAAGAACGGCAAGCTGGTAGATACTCACGGAGAATTTCCCGATGCTGTCAAATTCTTGGCAGAAAAGACCGGTACACCCGTCATTGACCTGCAACAGATGACCACCGTCCTCTATGAGACATTGGGAGAAGAAGACTCCAAGAAAGCCTTGGTACACTATCCGGCAGGAACCTGGCCGGGACAAAGCAAACCTTTTGCTGACAACACTCACTTTAATCCCTATGGAGCTTATCAGATAGCCAAATGTGTAATTGAAGGATTGAAGAAATTGGACCATCCGCTGGTACAATATCTGCGCGAAGACTATCCGGGATATAATCCTGCCCAACCTGACAGTTTCGAATCTTTCAAATGGAATAACAGCCCGTTCACGGAAATAGAAAAGCCCGACGGAAACTGATAATCAGTAACGAGTGACGGGCTACAAGCTACGAGTTTATTAATGCGGCAAATACCTGTATTGTGCCCTGCCGCCCGTAGCTTGTAGCCCGTCACTCGTTACTTTCACAATAAATAACACACAATACTTGCCCATTTCAAAATAAAGGACTACCTTAGCGGAGCATTAACTAACAAAGGTTATTATCATGAAAAATAATATGTATTGTGTAATCATGGCCGGGGGCATCGGTAGCCGCTTTTGGCCATTGAGCCGCAAGAAGTTACCTAAGCAATTCCTTGACTTTTATGGGACGGGACGCACCCTGCTGCAACAGACCTTCGACCGATACCGGAAAGTGGTAGAACAAGAGAATATCTATGTGGTAACCAATACCGAATATACCGAACTGGTGAAGGCGCAATTGCCCGAAATACCACCCACGCACATCCTGTCTGAACCGACCCGCCGTAATACGGCCCCTTGTATGGCATGGGCAACCTATCACATTCATGCCCTCAATGCAGATGCCAGTATCATTTTCACGCCTTCGGATCATCTGATAATCAGGGAGGATGAATTTATCCACGACATGTGCGAAGGATTCCACTTTGTAGAACGCCAAAACCGCTTGCTCTGTATTGGCATCCGCCCCCATCGGGCTGAAACCCGATATGGTTACATCCAAGTGGGGGACAACGACGGAGGAAATTTCTATCACGTAAAAACCTTTACAGAAAAACCAGAGCAGGAACTGGCTGATGTTTTCCTTGAAAGTGGAGAATTCTACTGGAATGCCGGCATATTCTTGGGTAAAGCCCACACAATCATTGATGCATTCCGTTGCCATGCTCCCGAACTGACCGCCAGTTTCGAAGCCAACGGAGGAAGCACCCTGTACGGGACCGATGACGAATCTGGATTCATTAACAAGAATTTTCCGGCTTGCCCAAACATTTCCATTGAATATGGAATCTTGGAAAAGACAGATAATGTGTTCGTTATGACCTGTGATTTCGGATGGAGCGATTTGGGAACCTGGAGCACTTATTACGATACACTTCCGAAAGACGAACAAGGCAATGCACGACAACGCAAGAAAGTCATGTTGTATGATTGCGAGAATTGTTTTGTAGGAACCCGAAAGGAGAAGAAGGTGATAGTTGTACAAGGATTGCAGAACTATCTGATAGCAGACACCGATGACGCTCTGCTCATCTGCCCCAAAGAGAATACGAATATGCTCCGAAAATTCATCAACGACACTCAAGTCAAAATGGGTGACGAATTCATTTAGCTCCACTTTCATCCACTCAAGACATAAGCGGATTGGCACCATTCCAACACGGAAAAGAGAATGTGCCAATCCGCTTGTTTTTATCAAAAATGTGTACTTAATCCTCCACTTTAAGCAGTATTCTCAGCCCTCTATCAACCAACGGCTTAAAGGTTCCAAAAAGAAAATTTCAATCTTTTACAAACTTTTTTTGTAAAAAGTGTGGGGAATTGTGGGGAATTGTGTAACTTTACAGCCGAAAACTTCATTTTAAGTAAGGTGAGCAAACTTCAGTTCATAGGAAGCAGCGATGCAAAGGCCGATTCAAAGGGTCGTGTGTTCCTTCCAGCCAACTTTCGTCACGTGATGCAAGAGGCTGGCGAGGAGAGTATGGTCATGCGCAAAGATGTATTCCAAGACTGTCTGGTAATTTATCCTGAAAGTGTATGGACGGAACAATTGAGCGTCCTACGCGCAAAACTGAGCCGTTGGAACAAGCAGGAACAACAGATATTCCGTCAATTCGCAGCTGATGCAGAAATTCTGACCACCGATTCAAACGGTCGTATCCTGTTGCCCCGCCGTTATCGCGAGTTGGCAGGCATCAATATGGATGTCCGTTTCATCGGTATGGATGATACTATCGAAATTTGGGCCCGCGAAAAGATGGACATACCTTTCGTCGCTCCTGAAGAATTCGGGAATAAACTGGAAGAACTGATGGAAACAGCGAAAGATTTCGCTCTATAAATCTACAACAACTGGTATAGACACACTCAAAGAATATAATTGGCAAATGAAAACATGCGCACAGATAACGACTGCTGAAACATATCACGTCCCCGTGATGTTGCACGAGGCTGTAGATGGAATGGACATCCAGCCTGGCGGCATCTATGCTGACTTGACATTGGGGGGAGGCGGACACACCCGTGAAATACTCTCGCGTATGAATCAGAATGCCCACCTTTACGGATTTGACCAGGACGAAGATGCCGAACAGAATATACCCTCTGACGAACGCTTCACTTTCGTACGAAGCAACTTCCGTTATTTGAGCAATTTCATGCGCTATTACGGAGCCGACGGTAAAGTGGATGCCATTCTGGCTGATTTAGGTGTATCGTCGCATCATTTCGACGATTCTGAACGTGGGTTCTCTTTCCGCTTTGACGGGAAATTGGACATGCGCATGAACAAACGTGCCGGACGTACGGCCGCCGAACTGGTAAACACATTGAGTGAGGAAAAGTTGGCAGACATTTTTTACTTGTACGGAGAACTGAAAAACAGCCGCAAGTTAGCTTCAGCTATCGTAAAAGCACGGACAGACAAACAGATAGAGACCATTGGTGATTTTCTCAACATAGTGAAACCCATGTTCGGTCGCGAACGCGAGAAGAAGGAACTGTCCAAAGTGTTTCAAGCGCTACGCATTGAGGTCAATCAAGAAATGGAAGCTTTGCGCGAAATGCTGGAGTCATCCATCCGAGTATTAAAGCCCGGAGGCCGGTTGGTAGTAATCACTTACCATTCATTGGAAGACCGCATGGTGAAAAACATCATGCGCACCGGTAATGTGGAAGGCCGCGCAGAACAAGATTTTTTTGGACGCATACAAGCGCCTCTGCGACAGGTCAACAACAAAGTGATAATACCTGGAGCAGATGAGTTGAAACGGAATCCGCGTTCACGAAGTGCCAAATTGAGAATTGCAGAGAAAATAGAACAATAGAGCTTCGCATCATGAAAGAAGATATGATACAAACAGAACAAACTGGAGTTTCTCCCTCTACAGAGGAAGCCAAAGAGAGTGCTCCTGTCACTTCAGGGAAAAAATTGACCTTGAAGAAAATCTTCTTGGGCGATTTTCTCATCAATGACCTGTTGCGCCGACAAGCGAAACTTCTCCTGTTGGTTACAATCTATACTGTAATCTACATTAGTAACCGATATTCATTCCAACAGGAAATGATAGAAATAGACAAATTGAAAAAGCAATTGACAGACATCAAATATGATGCTTTGACACGTTCAAGCGAACTGACCGAGCGAACCAGACAATCGCGTATTGAAGAGTATGTGTCGGCAGAACACAGTGATTTACAGACATCGACGGCCCCCCCATACGTAATCGATTGATAACTAAAAAGAATTTGCATTTATGGACTTTAAGAAGAGCACATCCATCAGATATTTAGCCATTGTCGCCTTATTGGTGATAGTGGGCATATCTGTTATTGTACGTGCCGGATTCTTAATGTTCGTCAAACGAGGATATTGGGAACAGGTTGCAGACCGTTTCGTAAAAGAGAACGTGGTGGTAAAGCCCAACAGAGGTAACATACTCTCAGAAGACGGCCAACTGATGGCCAGTAGTTTGCCTGAATATCGGATTTACATGGACTTTATGACCTCAGAGTCAAAAAAGTTTCCTGCGCGTCGGGAAAAAGACCAGCACCGTCGTGATACGCTGTTAAAGAACAACATAAATGAAATCAGTGAAGGACTTCACCGCATTTTCCCTGATCGGACAGCTGCGGAATTCAAAGCCCATTTGCTCAAAGGACGTGAACGGAAAAGCAGGAACTGGCAGATTTACCCCAAGCGCATTTCGTACATCCAGTATAAGGAAGTGAAAAAGCTTCCCGTATTCCGTTTGAACCAATACACCGGCGGATTTATCGGTAAAAGTTTCAATCGTCGGAAAAAACCGTTTGGCTCACTGGCCATGCGTACACTTGGAGATACATTTGCCGGTTATCCGGATTCTGCCAAGAATGGTTTGGAATTGGCTTATGATTCAATTCTGAAAGGAAAAACCGGACTGACCCATCGACAAAAGGTTATGAACAAATACCTGAACATCGTGGATGTCCCGGCCGTAGATGGATGTGATATCGTGAGTACCATCAACGTAAACATGCAAGACATTGCAGAAAAAGCATTGGTGGATAAAATGAAAGAATTGAATGCCGACATGGGAGTAGTCATCCTGATGGAAGTAGCAACAGGCGAAGTTCGTGCTATCGTAAACATGAGTAAAGCAGGAGACGGCAACTATTACGAAATGAACAATCATGCCATTTCCACACGTATGGAACCCGGTTCTACATTCAAAACAGCCTCCATTCTCGTAGCTCTTGATGACGGAGTGGTAGATACAACTGAAATCGTAGATACAGGAACGGGAGTTTACATGATGCACGGAAGCCCCATGAAAGACCATAACTGGTACAGAGGCGGCTATCAGAAAATTTCGTTGCCACGGATATTAGGGGTGTCGTCAAACATCGGAGTTTCACGCATCATTGATGAAAAATATGCCGACAATCCAACCAAATTTGTGGAAGGATTATACCGTATAGGCATAGGCGAGCCATTGAATCTGGAAATTCCTGGTTACCAACCTCCCATTATCCGCTATCCTAACAAGCAAAATTGGTGGAAAACAACATTGGCCTGGATGTCCATTGGATACGAGACTCAAATAGCCCCCATCAATACTTTAGCATTCTACAATGCGATTGCAAACAATGGCCGAATGGTGAAACCGCGATTTGTAAAAGCCATTATGCGGGACGGGGAAGTCATTGAAGAATTTCCTGTGGAAGTGTTGAAAGAATCCATCTGCTCATCCAGTGCATTAAAAAAAATGCAAGACATGTTGGAAGGAGTGGTAAGCAAAGGATTGGGAAAACAAGCCGGCTCAAAACAATTTCACGTGTCGGGAAAGACAGGAACCGCCCAAGTGGCACAGGGAGCGGGAGGTTACAAAAGTGGAGCTATGCAATATTTGGTTAGTTTTTGCGGATATTTTCCTTCAGAAAATCCTCAATATAGCTGTATCGTCGCTATCCGTAAGCCTGGATATCCCGCTTCAGGTGGTGGTATGGCAGGCCCGGTATTCAGTCGGATTGCCGAACGGGTGATGGCTGGTAGCCTGCAACGTAACCTGACAGAAGCCATAGACAGCAATACGATAGTAATTCCTGATGTAAAAAACGGTGACCTCAATGAAGCACGTTATATACTACGCGAATTGGATGTTGAAAACGAATGGGAGGGAGAATATGACGAAGAAAATGCATTCGGACAAGCGAACATGACAACTAACGGTGTGGAATTGACCCGTATGGAAACCTCTACAGGAAGTGTTCCAAACGTAAAAGGAATGGGAGCTAAAGACGCTGTATATCTGATGGAAAAATGCGGCTTGAAAGTACAATTAAGCGGTATTGGGAAAGTGCGGTCACAAAGTATTCCAGCAGGAACAAAACCAATAAAAGGACGAACCGTAAAATTAGTGTTGAAATAAATCTATTAATATAATAAGGTATAGAATAATCAAATGAAACTACAAGATATCATCAATGGACTGAAGACAACCAAGATTATTGGAGACACGTCTATAAATATCAATGAGTTGCATATTGACTCACGCAAAGTGACAGAAGGCAATCTTTTCATTGCAATGAAAGGAACGCAATCAGATGGGCACATGTTTATACCTAAGGCCATTGAAGCAGGAGCCAAAGCTGTCTTGTGCGAATATATACCGGAAGAGATTACTCTTCAAGAAAACTCAGTTTCTTTTATCTGTGTACCAAACACAGAAGAGATTACAGGCAAAGTGGCCACCCAATTCTACGGGAATCCTACCAAACAGTTAAAATTGATAGGAGTTACAGGTACTAATGGAAAAACGACCATAGCCACACTACTGTTTCAAATGTTCCGCCAAATGGGACATAAAGTAGGATTGCTTTCTACCGTATGCAATTATATAGAAGAACAGAAGATACCTGCCACACACACAACTCCTGATCCTATCACTTTGAATCGTTTGTTATCCAAAATGGTAGAATCAGGATGTGAATATGCTTTCATGGAAGTAAGTTCACATGCCATAGCCCAACATCGTATAGCAGGATTAGACTTTGCGGGAGGAATTTTCACTAACTTGACACGTGATCATTTAGATTACCATAAAACGGTTGAGAATTATCTGAAAGCAAAGAAAATGTTCTTTGACAATTTATCCAAAGACGCATTTGTCGTCACAAACATAGACGATAAAAATGGTCAAGTAATGACACAAAACACTGCAGCTAAAGTTGCGACTTACTCACAAAGAAGCCTTAGTGATTTTAAAGGCCGTATTATAGAAAGTCATCTTGATGGAATGCTCATTGACTTCGATGGGCAGGAAACAGCTGTACAATTCGTAGGAAAATTTAATGCCAGCAATCTGTTAGCCGTATATGGAACGGCAATAATGTTAGGAAAAGACGCGGAGGAAACATTGCGTGTTCTGAGTACATTAACACCAGTTTCAGGACGATTTGAAACCATACGTTCCCCCAAAGGAATAACTGCTATTGTGGATTATGCGCACACACCTGACGCTATCGCCAATGTGTTAGGAAGCATTCAGGAAGTGGTCGGATCACACGGAGAAATCATTACCGTAGTGGGAGCCGGCGGAAACCGCGATAAAGGAAAACGCCCCTTAATGGCACAAGAAGCAATAAAAAGAAGTAACAGGTTAATCATCACCTCAGACAATCCTCGTTACGAAGAGCCGACAGACATCATCAATGATATGCTATTGGGATTATCAGATGAGCAACTTAGGAACACACTGAGTATAACAGACCGGCGTGAAGCCATACGGACAGCTTGTATGATGGCAAAATCTGGTGATGTTATTTTGGTTGCAGGAAAAGGGCATGAAGATTATCAAGAGATAAAAGGAGTAAAATATCACTTTGATGATAAAGAGGAAATAAAAAAAGCAATGGGAGTGTAAGAAGATGTTATACTATTTATTCAAACATTTGGAACAATGGGATGTGTCCGGAGCACGTATCATGGGATACGTATCATTCCGGTCACTGATGGCTGTAATATTAGCATTGCTGATTTCTGCCATTTTCGGAGAGTATTTTATCAAACTCTTGAAAAGAAAACAAATAACAGAGACACAACGTGATGCAAGCATAGACCCCTTTGGAGTGGAGAAAAAGGGAGTTCCATCCATGGGTGGAGTCATCATCATTGTGGCCATATTAGTACCTTGTTTGCTATTAGGGAAATTGGAGAACATCTATATGCAACTGATGTTAATTACTACGATTTGGTTGGGAGCATTGGGATTCGCAGACGATTACATAAAGATTTTCCATCACAACAAAGAAGGATTACATGGACGATTCAAGATTATTGGACAAGTAGGATTAGGACTTATAGTGGGATTGACCCTCTATTTGAGCCCGGATGTGACAATTCGTGAAAATATAGAAGTAAACAAACAGGGTACACAAATAGAAGTTGTACATAAAAGTGAACCACAAAAATCCACTAAAACAACCATTCCCTTCTTTAAGAATAATAACTTGGATTATGCCGATTTTGTAGCATTCATGGGAGAACATGCACAAACAGCAGGATGGATTCTATTCGTAATTGTTACTATTTTAGTGGTAACTGCGGTTTCAAACGGAGCCAATCTGAATGATGGAATGGATGGCATGGCTGCGGGAAATAGTGCAATTATAGGAGTTACGCTTGGTATTTTAGCTTATGTGTCAAGCCACACTGGATACGCATCATATCTGAACATCATGTACATACCAGGAAGTGAAGAACTGGTAATCTTCAGTTGTGCATTTATCGGAGCGCTCATCGGTTTTTTATGGTACAATGCCTTCCCAGCACAAGTGTTTATGGGCGACACCGGCAGTCTGACTATAGGAGGAATCATTGCTGTATTGGCTATCATCATACATAAGGAATTACTAATTCCCATTTTATGCGGAGTCTTTTTAGTGGAAAACCTAAGTGTAATCCTACAAGTGAGATACTTTAAAAAATGGAAAAAACGGGGAGAGAAAAGACGAATATTCAAACGGACTCCCATACATGATCATTTCCGTACATTGCCAACCATGTTAGATCCCGAATGCAAATATCTGATAACAAAACCAACTGCGGTTTTTCATGAGTCAAAAATTACGGTCAGATTTTGGATTGTTACCATAGTATTGGCAGCCATTACGATAATTACATTGAAAATACGATAACACACGGGCTGTCGATACGCCAAAATGAACAAAAAAGAAAACAGGCATGGAAGAAAAAATAAAAATAGTCATATTAGGAGCTGGAGAAAGTGGAACTGGTGCTGCAGTATTAGCTCAGAAACAAGGTATGGATGTATTCGTAACAGACATGGGGAACATCAAACCCGAATATAAGGATTTGATGGACCGCTATCAGATACCTTGGGAAGAGGGGAAGCATACGGAAGAAATTGTACTGGCAGCAAACGAAGTAATAAAAAGTCCAGGAATTCCAGATGAAGCACCAATCGTGAAGAAAATTAAAGAGCGGGGTATTCCTGTCATTTCGGAAATAGAATTTGCCGGACGATATACTGATGCAAAAATGGTGTGTATCACGGGAAGTAACGGGAAAACAACGACAACCTCGCTTATATATCACATATTCAAGCAAGCGGGAATGAACGTCGGATTGGCCGGAAATATCGGAAGAAGTCTGGCTTTGCAGGTTGCGTTGGAAAACCACGAATACTATGTGATAGAACTGAGCAGCTTCCAATTGGACAACATGTATAAGTTCAGAGCGCATATAGCCGTATTGATGAACATCACACCTGACCATCTGGACAGATACGGAAACGATATGCAAAACTATGTTGATGCAAAATTCAGAATCATACAGAATCAGACAGAGGAAGATGCATTCGTATTTTGGAATGATGACCCTATCATCCGACGTGAATTGGAAAAATACGGCATACAAGCACGGCTTTGTCCTTTTGCCGAAGCTAAAGAAAAGGGATTGGTCGCTTATACAGAAGAGGAGAAAGTATGCTTCACCCAACCGACCAGTTTCAACATGGAACAAGAGGAGTTGGCTTTGACAGGAGTACACAATCTGTACAATTCCATGGCAGCAGGTATATCGGCCAATTTGGCAGGAATACGCAAAGAGGACATCCGCCAAGCATTGGGAACATTCAAAGGAGTTGAACACAGATTGGAACATGTATGCAGAGTAAGGGGAGTAGATTATATCAATGACTCGAAAGCTACGAATGTGAATTCATGCTGGTACGCTTTGCAAAGCATGACATCTCCAACCATCTTGATTTTAGGAGGTAAAGATAAAGGAAATGATTATAGCGAAATAAGAGAATTAGCAAGAGAAAAATGTAAAGCATTCATCTATATGGGGCTACACAATGAGAAACTACACGAAAGTTTTGATTCATTGGGACTGCCTATAGTCGATGTGCAGAGCATGAAAGATGCCGTAGAAGCAGCATACCGAATGGCGGAACCGGGTGATACAGTCTTGTTGAGTCCATGTTGTGCAAGCTTCGACCTTTTCACCAGCTATGAGGACAGAGGACGGCAATTCAAAAAATGTGTGAGAGAATTATAATGATGGCAATGACATTCATAGCCATGACCAATAGCCATAAACGAAAGACAAAAAATGGATTTACTGAAATCTCTATTTAAAGGCGACAAAGTCATTTGGGGCGTATTCCTGATGCTGTGCATGATATCAGTCATAGAAGTGTTCAGTGCAGCCAGTACACTCACCTACAAGAGCGGTGATTACTGGGCGCCTATCTCCGGACATCTGTTATACATGATGTTGGGGGCCGGAGTTGTATTGATTGTACACAAGATGCCTTGCAAACTTTTCAGACTGATACCGGTTTTAGCATTGCCGACTGCTGCAGTCTTACTATCCATAACCATGCTTTTTGGTGAAAAAGTGAATGGGGCAGGCCGATGGTTGGCTATTGGTGGAATAAACTTTCAGCCATCGGAATTAGGGAAATTGGCAGTAATCAGTTCGACCGCGTTGATTTTGGCTATGATGCAAGAAGAAAAAGGAGCCAATCCACGGGCTTTCAAATACATCATGTGGATAACAGGAGTAACCTGTTTATTGATTGCACCAGAGAATTTCTCCACGGCTGGTATGTTATTCGGAGTAACAGTTCTGATGATGTTCATCGGACGAGTACCCTTCAAGCAATTAGGTAAAATGCTGGGAAGTATAGCCTTGATTGCCGGATTGAGCGGAGCAGCTCTCTTTGCTACTCCAAACGAAGTATTGGATGACATTCCAGGACTACACCGTGCTGTCACTTGGAAGAATCGTTTGGCCGGATTCGGAGGAAACGGTGAAGTGGCTCCCGAAGACTATGACATCAACAAAAATGCCCAAGTGGCGCATGCCAACATTGCAATAGCTACCAGCCATTTGATTGGCAAAATGCCAGGAAATTCTGTAGAGCGCGACTTCTTATCGCAAGCCTTCTCTGATTTCATATATGCCATCATCATCGAAGAATTGGGATTATTAGGAGGCGCATTCGTGGTATTTCTATACATTGTACTATTACTCAGGACAGGAAGGATTGCAGGACAATGTGACAAAAAATACCTGTCGCTCATGGTTATGGGGTTAGCTCTGCTACTCGTTAGCCAAGCTATGCTGAACATGATGGTGGCCGTAGGATTATTTCCCGTAACAGGACAACCACTTCCACTCATCAGTAAAGGAGGAACAAGTACCCTCATCAACAGTGCCTACATTGGCATAATTTTGAGCGTAAGCCGATATGTAGAAAAGAAGAAAGAAGAAGAATTGGCTATTAGTCAAAATAATGACGAAGACAGAGGCAATGAAAACCAAAGTCTTGAGCCTGTAGCCATAGTTCTTAATTAAGGATTCATCATATTCATACAGAAATGGACAAAGACAGCATCAGAATCATCATTAGTGGAGGAGGAACAGGAGGACATATATTCCCTGCAGTATCCATAGCCGACGCCTTGAAGAAGAAATATCCCAAGGTGGATATTCTGTTTGTCGGTGCCGAGGGACGAATGGAGATGCAACGTGTGCCAGCTGCTGGGTATCGCATTGTAGGACTTCCTATTTGTGGTCTCGATCGCAAGAATCTTTTGAAGAACTTTTCAGTCATCTTCAAATTCATCAAAAGCGGATGGATGGCTCGGAAAATAATCAAAAGATTCCGTCCTCATGTAGCTGTAGGCGTTGGGGGGTATGCCAGTGGACCTACTTTGAAGATGGCTTCCCTGATGGGGATTCCAACCTTGATACAGGAGCAGAACTCCTATGCTGGAGTAACGAACAAGATGCTTGCCAAAGGTGCCAAACGCATTTGTGTTGCCTACGAAGGAATGGATCGTTTCTTCCCTCAAGAGAAAATCATGCTTACTGGCAATCCTATCCGTCAAGGCTTGGCTGAGACTAAGATTACCCGAGAAAAGGCAATACTGACATTTGGACTTGACCCAGCCAAACGCACGGTACTCATTGTGGGGGGAAGCTTGGGAGCACGAACCATGAATGAAAGTGTACTCAAACACCTGGATTCAGTAAAGCAATCGGGGGTTCAATTCATCTGGCAAACGGGAAAATATTACTATAAGGATATTCTGGATCAACTGAACCGACACGAACAACTTCCCATGCTGTATGTTACCGATTTCATTGCTAAGATGGAAGAGGCATACGCAGCAGCTGATTTGGTCATTTCTCGTGCAGGTGCAGGGTCTATCTCAGAGTTTTGTGTACTGAAAAAGCCTGTCATTTTGGTTCCTTCGCCCAATGTAGCCGAGGATCATCAGACACAAAACGCATTGGCATTGGTAAAAAACGGTGCCGCCCTTTATGTAAAAGACATCGATGCGCCCGATACATTATTGGACAAGGCTATCGAAACCGTAGCAAATACCGAGCAATTGGCCGAACTCAGCAAGAACATAGCCACATTGGCTTATACCGATTCTGCTGAAGTGATTGCAGACGAAGTGTACAAGTTGGCAAAGACATACCAAGAAACAACGCAAAAAGCATAAAAGAACAAGGAACTTTAGACAAACCATGGATATAAGTAATATCAATTCAGTATATTTTATTGGTGTTGGCGGAATAGGCATGAGTGCAATAGCACGCTTTTTTCTTTCACAAGGAAAGGTAGTAGCCGGATACGACCGTACTCCGAGTGAACTGACCAATCGCCTCGTTCAAGAAGGTGCACAGATTCACTATGAAGAAGATGTGAACCAGATTCCTTCATCGTGCAAGACCAAGGAAGACACACTCGTCGTATATACCCCTGCCATTCCTTCCGAACATCAAGAATTGGTATGGTTCAGAGAACAGGGTTTCGAAATACAGAAGCGGGCACAAGTATTGGGCACTATCACCCGCTCGGCAAAGGCATTGTGTGTAGCTGGCACACATGGAAAAACCACAACCTCCACCATGCTGGCCCATTTGATGAATAGCATGCCCGAAGGGTGCAATGCATTCCTTGGAGGAATTGCCAAGAACTACGGCACCAATTATATCTTGTCAGAAAACAGCCCGTGGGTGGTTATCGAGGCCGACGAGTTCGACCGTTCTTTTCACCATCTGTCACCTTACATCACGGCCATCACCTCTACCGACCCCGACCATTTGGATATCTATGGTACCAAAGAGGCCTATTTGGAGAGTTTCAGTCACTACACCTCACTCATTCAGCCAGGAGGAGCCTTGGTCGTACACGAAGGATTGGAAATGAAACCACGCTTGCAGAGCGGTGTCAATCTCTATACTTATGGACGCTATACCGGCGATTTCCATGCCGACAACATCCGCATCGGAGGAGGTGAAATCCATTTCGATTTCATTTCGCCATTGGAAGATATCGCCGACATTGAGTTGGGGGTTCCCTTGAGCATCAATATAGACAATAGTATCGCCGCCATGGCCATTGCCCAATTGTCAGGAGCAAAAACTGAAACAATAAAGCAAGGCATAGCCTCTTTTCGTGGAGTTGATCGTCGTTTCGATTTCCACTTGAAGAGTGCTGACCGTGCATTTATCTGTGACTATGCCCACCATCCAGCAGAAATCAGACAAAGTGCACTTTCCATTCGCGAATTGTATAGCAACAAACGGATTACGGCCATATTCCAACCTCACCTGTACACCCGTACGCGCGACTTTTACCAAGAATTTGCCGATAGTCTGTCGCTCTTCGACGATGTCATACTCACCGACATATATCCCGCCCGTGAGTTACCTATACCCGGTGTCACCAGTCAATTGATTGCAGACAATCTGAAGCCCGGTATGCCTTGCACCCTTTGTCTGAAGGGAGAGGTCACAGACATTGTCCGCCAACGATGCAACGACATCGAGATACTGGTTTTGTTAGGAGCTGGTGATTTGGAGAGTCAAGCTAACGAAATAACGGACATAATGAAGGACTGATCATCTCGTCCGATAAAGAACAAAAAGAATAATAGTTTTATCACATATACCCCACAAAGAATGAAACGAATCCTGTTGCTACTCGTCATGCTGGTCGTGTCGGCCTATCTGGCTATCGCATTCACATGGCTTAACCATACCCCACTGGGGCAAATGGTTGAGCAGGTAAAGATTGTGGTAGAGGACAGTGCACGCACCTGTTTCATCACCCCTGCAGAAGCCACCGCTCTGCTCAAGCGCAATCGTCTCTACCCTGTCGGGAAAAACACCGACAGCATCCGGTGCAAGGCCATTGAAGAGGTGTTGGAGAAGAACACATTCATTGAGGATGCCGAATGTTACAAAACACCCGTTGGGAATTTGTGCATCTACATCAAGCAACGTCTCCCTATCCTGCGCGTGATGTCAGACAATGGTTTGAATTACTACATCGACGACAAGGGGCATACTATGCCAGGAGGCTCTCATGCAGCACATTTGCCCATAGCCACAGGAAACATTGACAAGAAAATGGCAGAAGGCTCCCTGTACCAATTGGCTCTATTGATCAGTGAAGATGTTTTTTGGAAACGACAAGTAGAACAAATCAATATCACTCCGGAAGGAGAAATTGAACTTGTTCCCCAAGTGGGCGACCATATTCTCTTCTTAGGGAAGCCGGTACACATCGAGGAGAAACTTGAACGCATACGCACTTTCTACACTAAAGGATTGAGTCGCGTAGGTTGGAATAAGTATTCGCGCATCAGTGTAGAGTTTGACAATCAAGTCATCTGCAAAAGACATTCAACTGACAAATGAATCAACGCATAAACGCATAAACGTATCAACGAATAAACGAAAATATATGGGACAGACAACAGATTTCATGGTAGCCATTGAATTGGGTTCCACACGGATTACAGGTATTGCCGGGCAAAGGGATACCGACGGGAAGCTTTCCATTCTGGCATACGCCAGTGAAGATGCCTCAGCCTGCATCCGCAAGGGCACCGTCTTCAATATCGACCGTACGGCTGGAGCCATCACCTCCATCATCAACAAACTGGAAAGCACACTCGAAGCCTCCATAGCCAAAGTCTATGTAGGCATCAGCGGACAATCCGTGCGCACGGTAAAGGACACCGTTATCCGCCAATTCGAGGAAGAGACCCGTATCACGACAACCATCGTAGATGAGTTGATAGCTTCAAGCCGTAGCACCCTTATGGATGGATACGAAATATTGGAAGTCGTCCCCCAGGAATATAAGGTAGGCACTGGACTGCAAGCTGATCCCGTAGGGGTCATCACTTCACATATCGAAGGACGTTTCCTCCACATCATTGCCCGCCAAGGCGTACGCCGCAAGATAGAGGAGAGTTTCCAATTGGCCAAGACTCGCATTGCCGGCTATTTCATCGCCCCGTTAGAGATGGCCAAGATCACAGCCACCGACACCGAATTGCGTTCGGGATGTGCCATTATCGACTTTGGAGCCGAAACTACTACCGTACAAGTCTATAAAGATCATCTGTTGCGCCATTTGGTTGTACTCCCCTTGGGTAGCAACAATATCACCAAGGACATCTGTAGCCAAGGCATAGAGGAAGCCGATGCCGAAGAACTGAAAATCAAATATGCATCGGCCTACACCGAACCATACGAAATCGACAGTAAGCCCGTCACCTACACGTATGGGGCAGACAGCTCCACCATTTCCGACCGTGTGCTAAACGAGATTACCGAAGCCCGCATGGAGGAAATCATCACCAACGTATGGCATCAGATTGGCCTCTCGGGTTACGACGACAAACTCATGGCCGGTATCATCGTCACCGGTGGAGGTTCGCATTTGGGACAGCTTCAGACGGCTCTCCAAAAGAAAACCCACATCGAGAAGTATCGTCATGCCACCTATATTATCCCCCCTGTAGAGAGTGTCACCCCCGAATTGTTGGCCAAGAATAGCCGCCAAGGCACCCTGCTGGGCCTGCTCTATAGTGCCCGTCAGAATTGTTGCGAACAGGAGCTTCCACGTGACCTTTTCGCCACCGACATAGATGAGACCGAGGCCGCACGCCAAGCACAACAAGAGGAGATTGAGCGTCAGAAAGCCGAAGCCGCACGCATCGCCCAAGAGGAAGAGGCTGCACGAGCCGCAGAAGCCCAACGCATCGCCCAAGAGAAGGCCGAACAGGAAGCCGCTATCCGACGCGAAGAAGAAGAACGTCTCGAGGCTGAGCGTAAAGCCAAAGCCGAAGAAGAACGCCGTATCAAACGTGAAAATAGTTTATTCGGCCGTCTCCAGAAATGGGGTAAAAAACTGGCCGAAGACATTGTCAACGGAGATGATTAATACATTGATGCGCTGAAGTTGCTTCGCAACCATTGAAAGGTTGAAGCATTTAAATTAATCAACGCATAAACGTTTAAACGAATCAACGAATTTATGGAAGAAACTAACATACTCCCCATCAATCTGCCAACGGCAGATCCCCACATCATCAAAGTCATTGGTGTAGGTGGAGGCGGCAGCAATGCCGTCAAGAACATGTATCGCGAAGGCATCCGCGACGTCACTTTCGTGCTCTGTAACACCGACCGTCAGGCCCTCGTTTCGTCCGATATCCCCATCAAGATACAGTTGGGTAAGGGACTTGGTGCCGGCAACGACCCCGAAGTGGCCCGCCAAGCAGCAGAGGAAAGCATCGAGGACATCCGTGCCCTCTTCCGCGATGACACCCAGATGGTCTTCATCACCGCCGGCATGGGTGGTGGCACCGGCACGGGAGCCGCCCCCGTCGTAGCCCGTGTGGCCAAGGAGATGAACGTGCTCACGATAGGCATCGTCACCATCCCCTTCAAGTTCGAACGCCAACGCAAGATTGTGCAGGCTCTCAAGGGAGTGGAGGCTATTGCCAAACACGTCGACGCTCTGCTCGTCATCAACAACGAGCGCCTGCTCGAGACCTACCCCAACCTTCCCGTCAAGGAGGGATTCCGCATGGTGGACGAAACACTCACCATCGCCACCAAGAGCATTGCCGAAATCATCACCGTCGAGGGCATCATGAACCTCGACTTCCGCGATGTGAGCAAAATTCTCAAAGATGGTGGTGTGGCCATCATGAGCAACGGTATCGGTTCGGGCGAAAAGCGCCTCGATGCAGCCATCCGCGATGCACTGAACTCTCCCCTGCTCAACGACAACGACATCTACAACTCGCGCAAGATACTCTTCAACATCTACCAGTCGGCCAAGAAACCACTCATCGTAGAAGAGTTTGAAGAACTGAACCGCTTTATGGAGCAATTCGAGAGCAACGACATTGAGGTCATTTGGGGAGTGGCCGATTCACCCGAACTGGATGAAGAGGTAAAGATTACGATTATTGCTTCAGGTTTCGGCATGAGCAATATACCCGGCATGGAGCAAGCCATCCGCGAACGCCAACAACGCGAAAACACCATCAGCGAGCGCGAACGCCTCGAGCGTGAAGAAAAAGACCGTGAAATGGTGGAGAAATTCTACGGACGATTCAAACTGAACCAAAAGCGTGTGGTGCGCACCTTCCTGCTTAAAGATGCCGATTTGGACAACGACACGCTCATCTCTTCCATCGAGTCGAGTCCCACCTACCGTCGCACCTCATCAGAGTTGTCCGAGTTGGAAGCATCGGCACGCGCCATCGAATCCGAAGCAAGCGACAACGCTCCGTCTGACCCTGCCACACCATCCAACGATGCATCAAGCGGGTTCATTACGTTTTAAAGAGTGAAGAGTGAAAAACGAAGAGTGAAGAATCCAATAGTCAGAACACTGGGATTCTTCACTCTTCACTTTTAATTCTTCAGTCCTATTTCCTTACGCTTCCCACCCAAGGGCACTGGCACCCAATACGGCCGCATCAGCATCCTTCAGTTCCGAAAGGATAATTTTCGTTTTTCCTTTGAAGATAGGCATCACGTTCGCCTCCACCGCCTCGCGGATGGGGCGCATGATGTATTCGCCCGCTTTGGTCAGTCCGCCAAACACGACAATTGCCTCGGGGCTGCTGAACACAATGAAGTCGGCCATGGCACGTCCGAGCGTCTCACCCGTGCGTTGGAAGATTTCCAAGGCCAGCTTGTCACCCTTCACCGCCGCATCGTACACATCCTTCGACGTAATCCCGTCGGCCGCCACCTCGCGCAACAGGCTCGGCTCAGTGCTCTTCTCCAGCACCTCGCGGGCCGTACGGGCCACACCCGTAGCCGAGCAATAGGTCTCCAGGCATCCGTGTCGTCCACATCCGCAGAGTCGGGCTTCGGGCGAACGGTCCACACACACATGACCCAGTTCACCGGCAAACCCATCGTGGCCATACACCATCTGTCCGCCCACGACAATGCCGCTTCCCACACCCGTACCGAGCGTTATCATGATGAAGTCCTTCATCCCACGCGTAGCACCGTAGGTCATCTCGCCCAGTGCCGCCGCATTCGCATCGTTCGTCATCGCCACGGGAATCCCAGTCTTCTGCTTGAACATCTCAGCCAGGGGCACAATCCCCTTCCACGGCAAGTTCGGAGCCTGCTCAATGGTACCACGGTAGTAGTTCGCATTCGGTGCACCGATGCCCATCCCGCGGAAGTTCTCCACCCCGCCATGTTTCTCCATCAGCGGACAGAGCTTGGCACACACGGCCTCCACATACTCCTCCACTCGTTCGTACTGTCCCGTCTTCACTGCATCAGTTGCCAGGATGTTTCCGTCCCTGTCCACGATACCCATCACGGTGTTCGTTCCACCTATATCCATGCCCACCACATAGGGCTTACCTGTTGATGTTTCCATACTATTTACTTTTCGGTCTGTTTCTTTATTGATACGCAAAGGAATGAAAGATTTCAGAGTTTGGCAAATCTTTCATTCCTTTTTTTCATTTTAACACCCAATTTAACGTTCCAACAGGATCAAGGAGGAGGGAGACCCCATGTTTTCCCCTGCACGTCAGTTCACATCTGAACAACAAACATGGACTTCCATACTGCACGCACGGACTTCCATACTGCACGCATGGACTTTCATAGTCCACATTCAAGGTTAAAGGTTAATGTTCAAGGTTTCAGATTCAAGGTTCAAGGTTCCAAGTTCAAAGCCATAACCATTGCCTTCAGCCATCGCTCAAGGTTCATGCAGTCTTTGTCATCCTGAACGGAGTTTACGGAGTGAAGGATCTGTAAACGTCAACATAAATTGCTTCTGCTTACGTTCACAGATTCTTCGTCCTATCGTCCTCAGAATGACAAAGACAGCATAAACCTTGAACTTGGAACTTGGAACCTTGAACTTGAAACTTGGAACCAAGCACACCAAAGAATTGAATGGCCAGCAGTGTTACTTGCACTGCTTCAAAATCCACTTCAGGTGGCCATACTCGGTGTCTTCGGTTGTCCAGTGCTCGTTGATGGGGGTGATGAGCGGCTCTTTGGGGCAGGTCATCACGTTATAGACCATCCAGCTGGTGGTGGGGGGGCAGACGTTATCGTTGTATCCCCAAGTAATGCGCACGGGGCAGGTGATTTGGCGGGCAAAGTTCACCACGTCGAAATATTGGAGAACCTCGAGTTGGTTCTCGGTCAAGGCCAAATTGTTGCCATGGTTGAAGTGGGGATAGCCTCCTGTACCTCCGGCTGCATAGCCTGCCATGTCGCTGAGGGCAGGATGATTGGCCACACAGGCGGTGACACGTTTGTCCAAGCCTGCGGTGACGAGGGCGAGTGCTCCGCCTTGGCTTCCACCCTGCACGGCAATGTTCTTACCATCCCATTCGGGCAGGGAGGTGAGGAAGTCGATGGCACGCACACATCCGAGATA
>JAFXDG010000044.1 GCA_017521285.1 Bacteroidaceae bacterium
CAACGTCGGGATGATGTGAGCAGGCTTTCCATTTTCCCAGCCCTTCAATGTGCCGGCACCACAAGTGCTTCCTACCCACAGTACATCGTCGCCATATCCTTTGGCCTTGTGTTCGTCGGTGGGATAGAAGAGGGTTTCTGCCAGTTCGAAACCTTTGCGGCTCTTTCCGTAGATGTCCACCGTCTGTCGTTTGTCAAAGTAGATGCGGTAGGCTACCAATTCCGATTCGAAAGCTGGGCCGTGGTGGTGCAGGCAGTTATATACATCACTTTCACCCGGCACGGTCAATGATTGGATTTTGGGATATTTCTTCTTCTTGTCACTCAGCATCATTTGGGCATACACCTGTGCCGGATAAGTCTTGTCACTTTTCTCTGCCGAGAGGGTGACGGTGATGTTGCGTTTGCTTTTGGCCGGCATGTCCAGGAGGAAAGCAGCTTCGTCTGCTTTGCCGTCTCCGTTCAAGTCGTCCAATTGCGAAGGAATTTCGGTTGTGCCCTCTTTTACTATGACGGATTGTACAGTGAATCCCAAATTCAGTTTTTCCAGATTCACTACGACAGGTTCGTTCTGTTTGGCTTCTTTCCACGAATTGCTGACGGTAAGTGTCAGCTCCTTCTCTTGTGCTTGCAGAGTCAATACTGAGCCGATGGCCAGCAGGCAGGCCATGCTGAATGATGATTTCTTCATAGATTCCTAATTAGTTGTTTTATGGTTTAGTCAAAAAAGATGTTGCAAATATAAGCCAATTTGAGGTGTTGACCAAGTAAAAGAAGTTTTTTTTATCAGTTTTCTGTTGCTTGTCTGTGATTCCCTAATGCTTCTGTTTGTTTGGCTATTCCCCCTTCTCTTCCTTTACAACAAACTCCATTCGCATTCCAATCAACATGAGATTTCTCAACAAATGTCATTCTCCCGTTTCTCAGCTCTACATATTCGTTTCTGAAACCCTTGACACTTACGCCCAAAAGTGTCAAGGGTTACGGAGTACAATTTAATTATGAATTCTGAATTATTTCACAGAATATGTTGAAGAACATGAACATATAATAAAGGTCAGGTATCTTATACTTCTTTATCCCGATAAACAACATACTTGAAGATGATAAAAGTACGTCATTAATAACCTCTTCACAGCTGTGAAGAGGTCTCTTGACAGTTGTGAAGACTTCTCTTCACAGAAGTGAAGACATCTCTTGACAGATGTGAAGAGGTTGTGTAAGCTATGGTTTTATCGCATAAAAAAGTATATTCGGTCGTGTAAAGGAATGGTTTGTTGACTGCTTTGTGATGGGTGGAAGGGAGCGGTTTGCTCTTCTTGAATGTGTTTGCGCTGGGACTATATTATAATAAGGTACGCGCAGAGGATGATGTGGCAATGGTGGCGGGGAATGGATGGTAATGTGTCTTTTTTGCAGAAAAACAGTCTTTCCTGTATGTGTAATGTCGCAGAAAATGGCTTTTTGCTCCCCTTTTGTTAGATTTGAAAGTTAAAAGTTTGTTTAATTCTCTAAAAGAATGTATCTTTGCAACCGTTTTTTAAGGACTAAAAAAGATTTTAGGTATGAGTTACAATTTATTAAAAGGAAAACGAGGTATTATATTTGGTGCGTTGAACTCACAATCTATCGCTTGGAAAGTGGCTGAGCGGGCAGTGGAAGAGGGCGCAATCATTACGTTGTCCAATACTCCGGTAGCCGTCCGTATGGGCGAGACGAATGCTTTGAGTGAAAAGCTAGGGTGCGAGGTGATACCTGCCGATGCCACCAGTGTGGAGGACTTGGAGAATGTTTTCCGTCGTTCGGTGGAGATTTTGGGTGGAAAGATAGACTTTGTACTCCACTCCATTGGTATGTCGCCCAATGTGCGCAAGCGTCGTACATACGATGACCTTGACTATGATATGCTGGACAAGACGCTGGACGTGTCTGCCATCTCTTTTCACAAGATGATACAGGCTGCCAAGAAACTGGAAGCCATTGCTGAATATGGTTCGATTGTGGCATTGAGCTATGTGGCGGCCCAGCGTACATTCTATGGATACAATGATATGGCTGATGCCAAGGCGCTGTTGGAGTCTATTGCCCGTAGTTTCGGATATATCTATGGCCGTGAGAGCCATGTGCGTGTGAACACCATATCACAATCTCCCACCATGACTACGGCCGGCTCGGGTGTGAAGGGTATGGACAAACTGTTCGACTTTGCCAACCGCATGTCGCCTCTGGGCAATGCTTCGGCTGACGAGTGTGCAGATTATTGCATCGTCATGTTCTCTGACCTGACACGTAAGGTGACCATGCAGAACCTCTATCATGATGGCGGTTTCTCCAGCGTGGGTATGAGCTTGCGTGCTATGGCCACCTATGAAAAGGGACTGGATGAGTACAAGGACGAAAACGGTAAGATTATCTACGGATAAACAATCTCTTTTTTTCGAATGAGAAGTATGCGGGACAAACTTTATATCCTTCTTGTAGCGGTAATTGCCTGTGTGGTTACGTCGTGCCAATGGCCATTGGATTATGACGGGCGCACAAGGTCTTCCGCGGATATAGAGGTACATCGGTATGACAAGCTGTTGGACGAGTTCATCTCGCTCAACAGTTTTTCCGCACTTCAAAAGATGAGCACTGATTTTCCTCAAGAGACCAAATTCCTGATAGAGGATGTGCTGGCTATCGGTACGGTGAGCGATGATAATATCAATCTGCGTTTGCGCGAATATTTTTCCGACACGCTTTTGCAGAGATTGTGTCATGACGCCTTGCTGAAGTTTCAGGATATGAGCACGCTTGAGCGCGACTTTACCCGTGGTTTCAAGCGTCTGAAGCGCGAGTTGCCCCACATGCCTGTTCCTCGTGTCTATGCCCAATTGTCGGCTTTGAACCAGTCGGTGGTAGTGGGCGACAGTACTTTGGGCTTCAGCATTGACAAGTACATGGGGGCCGACTATCCCCTATATGCCCAGTTCTATTATCCCTATCAGTGCCGGAGCATGTCGCCCGAACGTATTGTGCCCGACTGTATGGCTTTCTATCTGCTCAGCGAATATCCTTTTCCTTGGGAATGGCATCGTACTTTGCTTGACCACATCTTGCACCGGGGAAAAATTCATTGGGTGGTAGCACAGATTTTGGGCATGGCTACCTTGGAAGAGGAAATGGGATATACCCGGTCGGAAGGCGACTGGTGTCGCGAACGGCGCGAACGTATCTGGAGTTACATCGTGGAGTCGGGGCATCTGCATTCTACTGACCCCGTGTTGGTGCGTACTTATCTGCATCCGGCCGAGTGTACCTATCCGTTGGGTACTGATTCTCCTGGTGAGGTAG
>JAFXDG010000045.1 GCA_017521285.1 Bacteroidaceae bacterium
AAATATACAGTCATGGTGTATAATTATACATTCCATCCATTTGTAGGCACATCTTCTCCCGTCCGTGTGCACATACTCTGTTGACCGTAAGCACAACCTATAGTAGAGTGTCTGAAGAAACTCAGCCGACCGTGTGCACACGGCTGGCGGCATTTGTGCACACGTACTTCCCGTCTTCAGTCTTCCGACCTTCAGACATTGCATATATATACAAAAAAAGTCCTGTCACGAAGCCTTCTCCGCTGATGAAATAGAAAGGAAATAGAGAATCGTGAATTATTACTGCGTGATGTAAAGGAAAGCGACAAATATAACTATTGGCTATGGCTAATGGCTATGACATTGAACACTTTCATACTTCATCGCTGTATTTCCATAGTCCAATCCTTGACTTCCATACTCCATCGTAGCAGTTTCAAATTTGAGAGTATGGATGAACAAGGAGCAATCTTCTCCAGCACTTGGAGCTATCTTGTTTGGCCCGAGAAGCTATCTTGTTTGGTCAACTAAGTATATCTAACGCAAACGACCAACAGCCATCATTAATGGCGATGGCTGATGGCGATAGCAGATGGCATCGACCTTAGACCTTAGTCCTTTGACTTTTGACCTTCGACCTTCGCCCCTGAACTCATCGTCTCAACGTCGAACGAATCAACCTATAAATTGTACCTTGTAAATGGTAAATTGTACCTGAATTTGTATTTTTCAGCATATCCCATAATATTCTTTACTCTTCGTTCTTCACTCTTCATTTATTTTTGTACTTTTGCCCTTGAGTCTTGTAAGGTGACGGGTACTCCGCTCGATAATTGGGAACTAAGAGAGAATCAAATATATAGTAGAATTAAAAAATGAGAAAGGATGAGTGATTATTTAATAATTGGTGGAATCATACTGTTTGTGGTATTCGTATTCCTGTGCTATAGGAAAAAGAGTTTTGTGAAAGAGCTTGCAGAGGGAGGCATGGGAGATGAGAAATCGATGACGATGCGTCGTCTTTCGGAAGACGAAACGCCCAATGGCAAGCGCGTTATCATGGCAACGCAGATGAGTAAGGCTGAAGTGGAGAATGCTATAGAAGGTTTCACCAAACTCAATACAGAAGATGGAAGTTCAGTGGTGAAACCTTTGGTCAGACAGGTGGACGGGGATACCTTCCTGATGAGTTTCCCCAATTCTACCGACTATGCCCTCTTTTGCTATTGGGTCAACTATTTCGTCTATTCAAATAAGGACAAGAAATATAATAGCAACGTGACAGGATGGTATGAAGTGGCAGCGGAGGCTAAGGGACTGTGGGAACCATTTGCCAAGCAGAAACTGATGTTTTATGTTCCTGAATCGGATACAGAATACGACAACGTGTACTTCACTACGGAAACGAATGTTTGCTATAAACAGAAATTTTCTGGGAAGGCATCCTTGATTCAGCAGAATACGGTCTATAGAGCGTATGTGGATATGCCATAATGCAAGAATGGTATTTGCACACAATGTGGACAAACAATTAACTCCGTTCGCGAACCGGACAAATACGGTAAGCGAACGGAGTTAATTGTAATTTCCCTCTTCCTGATTTAGAAATATTCCGCAAGTTTCCAAGTGTCCATCCATTCGACGAAAGGAGTACCGTCAATACGGAATTGAATGGGCAGCCAGATGTAGCGGGCATCAATGGGGTGCTGTGGACGCCAGATGTCGGCCATGAAGATGAAGGCGTCCTGCTTGCCTTGCACGGGCAGGATGTAGGTGCTCTGTCCGCCAAACGTGAGGTTGGCTTTAGGGCCTACGCAGGGATTGGGGTGCTTCGTCCATGGACCGTAGATGTTGTCCGCCGAGAACATGCGTGCTTCGTTGGGATCCCATCCTGTACATCCTGAGGTTATCATCCAATATTGGCCGTTTTTCTTGAAGATGGCCGGAGCTTCGTTGTGTCCGGCCGGAGCCAAACGGGCATATTTCCCGCTGTGGCTCAGGTAGTCGTCGCTCAGTTCGGCAATGTGCAAGGTCAGATTGTCCTCCGATGAGTAGATGTGGTAAGCTTTGCCGTCGTCATCCACATAGAGAGTCATGTCGCGCGACATTTGTCCGCCTTTCAAGTCGCGTTTGACGAACAGCCCCTTGTCGATGGCCTTGTACCACGCGGGTGTCCACCACTCCTTGTAGTCATCCATGTTCAGTGCCTGCATGGCCGAAGTCTCTTCAGTTGTCCAGTTGAAAGGCAACTTGCCAGGATTCACCCGACCGCTTCGGATGAATTGGAAGGGCCCCGTGGGGCTGTCGCTCACTGCAATACCGGCACGGGCAGCTTCATAGCCACGGTTTTTCAGTTCGAGGTGGAACCACATGACGAACTTCTTCGTCTTGGCATTATAGATAACTTTCGGGCGTTCGATGATGCATCCTTTTACAATGTCGCTTGTGGGGTCTTCGCTCACCTTCAGTACTGCTCCTTCATTTTTCCAGTCAGTCAGATTCTTCGACGAGTAACACATCACTCCCACCAGTGCATTGCTGGTGTTTTCGCTCTTGTGCTCGCCGTACCAGTAATAGGTTCCGTTATGGTATAGCACACCGCCTCCGTGGGCATTGATGTGGGTGCCGTCAGTGTCGGGCCACAGTTTGCCCGGTGCGATGGTTCCTTCCTCGCGGGGCAGAGTCACTTCCACTTCAGCCGTAGCTTCCTGCAACAGGGGAGACGAGCAGTGAATGCGTATGGTGCCCTCCTCACCGGTGCTCTGCACGTATGCCAACAGACGGCCTTGGAACACACGCTGCTGACGGTCGCGGTGGTTGGTCATGTCGGTGTTGTCAGAGTTTTCCAATCCCAACAGGCGGCCGGGACCTTGCACCATGCAGGTTATCATGTTGTCGGATTGCTTCACTAAGATGCCGTTTTCGTCAACCACTTCGATGACTACGTGGGCAATGTTTTGTTCTTTGTTCAAACTGTTTTCTTCTACCCGTGCCCGGATGGCATAAGGACGGCCTGATGTCTGTATGGTGTAGGTTGATTCCACTTCGCCGGCCTGATTGCATCCTTCGGCAGTCAACTTGCCCGGTTTGTAGGGAATATCCCAATGAATCATGCCTGCTGCATCGTCGTAGGGTTTCATTTCGCCTACCACTTCACCGTTGAGGAGGAGGCGGGCTTGGGGCGAATTGGTATAACATACCACGCGGATGGTCTGTCCCTGACGGTAGTTCCACAGGTCGTTTGCATCGATGGAGAGGTTTCCTCCGCCCCGGCGATTGTTGCCTTGTCGGCGTATGGGGTAGGTTCCGATGTATGTCAGAGGCTTCTCGCTCCAGAGTGAAGCCCGGAACCATCCACGAGGCTTCTTGAAACTGCCGAAGTCGAGCAATCCTGTGTGGAGACCACGTGAAGGCCAGCGGCCCGATTCGCCCAAGTAGTCAGTACCAGTCCAGATGAATTGGCCGAAAATATGTTCGCGGTCGCGCACCGCTTTCCAGGCTTCGTAAGACGAGTGTGTCTCACTGCCGTAGATGATACGGTCGGGGTAGGTGGCGTGGTCTTCGTCGTAGCGGTTTTCGGTATAGTTGTATCCCACTACGTCCACCGCACCAGGATAAGCTGTCTGGTTCGACATCACCACACCGGCCAATGCTCCTGTCACGGGACGGCTGGTATCAACCTCCTTCACGCGGGCTGTCAGCCGTTTGGCAATCTCGCCGATGCGCATGGCATTGGGGGCATCGGGCTTGTAGCCACCGAACATGGGTTGGTTGATGGTCGTGCCGTCAAGCACAGGGTGTGAGTAGGGATCGTTGGGGTAATCCACCTCGTTGCCGATACTCCACAGGATGACACTGGGGTGGTTGCGGTCGCGGCGCACCATGTCGGTTACGTCCCGCTCAATCCATTCTTCAAAGAAGTCGAAAGTTCCATCGAAACTGGGGGTACCCACGTTCCATCCCTGTACCCACTTGCGCTTGGGGAACTCCCATTCGTCGCTGGCTTCGTCCATCACCATCAGACCCAATTCGTCGCACAGGTCATACACATCGGGGGCTTGCGGGTTGTGGCTCATGCGGATGGCATTGGCTCCCATCTCCTTCAGGTTACGCAAACGGCGTTCCCACACATCGCGCGGGACTACGCTGCCCAACACACCAGCATCGTGGTGCAGACATACACCTTTCACCTTCATCCATTTGCCGTTCAAGGCGAATCCTTTGTTGGCATCGAATTGGAGGGTGCGCAGACCTACGCGGCAAGTTGAACTGTCCACCACTTTCCCGTCGGCCACTATTTCTGTCTTCAGTGTGTAAAGGTAAGGATTGTCCAGTTCCCAACGCTTGGGTTTGTTAATCTTCAGATTGATGGTCTGCTTTATGGTTGATGAGTTGGTAAGTTGACGGGTTGACAAAGCTGAAGTCTGTTTCGCCACTTGTTTGCCTTCGTTGTCGTATAAAGTGGCTTGCAACTTGTAGCTTGTAGCTTGTAACTTGTCGCTCTGTTCATTCACCACCTCCATATCCACCTGTACGGTTGCCTGTGAGTTGCTTATCTTGGTTGCTTGCCAACCCACACCCCACTGGGCAAAGTGGATGTCGCCGGCCTTTACCTTCCATACATCGCGGTAGATGCCCGAGCCGGTGTACCAACGGCTGTCGGCATAGCGGCTGTGATCCACCCGCACGGCCAGCACGTTCTTCCCCTGCTTCAGGTGCGGAGTCATGTCGTACATGAAGGAAATATAGCCATTGGGACGCTTGCCCAACAACTGTCCGTTCAGATAGATTTCGCTACGGTTATATACTCCCTCGAAGTAAATGTAGTGGCGCTTGTTCGTGTCACTTACTTCGAATGTTTTGCGATACCAACCAATACCGCCAGGTAGGTAGCCCGTACAACTGGCCAACGTAGGCGACATTTGTCCTTCGATGCTCCAGTCGTGCGGCAAATCCAGTTTGCGCCATTTGCTGTCGTCGTAGGTGGGCTTGGTGGCTTCTGTGACATCTTCTAAAATGAATCGCCAATCGTCGTTGAACTTTTCGGCTTGACCGAACGATACCTGTGCTTTCACAGTTTGGCTACTCCACATAAGTGCTATGCAGAGGAGGCATAGATTCAAGATTCTTTTCATCTGTTTGCTGATATGTTAATTATGTTTTTTGCAATTTATTGTCTGTTACCCCAACACATACTCTACCTCCTTGAAACCGAAGGTGCGCATCTGGCCCTGGGTGTCTTCGAGTACCAGATGGCCGTCGGGTTCGATACGGCGGATGCGGGCATCAAATTCTTCTTCACCAGGCACACGGAACTTGTGGAAACCTACGCGACGGAACAGTGCCTTGTGGTAGTGGTCAATAATGTAGTGCGTGTCGCCTTGCTTTATCTGGTTGTAGTAGAATGAGAAGCGTTGCATAATCTTCCGCAGAATGGTGAGCGGTTCGGTGGTATGTCCCGTTATCTGCCATACACTCACTGGATTGGGGGCGTCGCTGGTGAAGTGCTCCTGGTTCAGGTTCACTCCCACACCGATGATGCAGCGGTCAATGCTTTTTCCCATCAGGTCGTTTTCGATGAGGATGCCTCCCAGTTTCTTCTTGTTCCAATAGATGTCGTTGGGCCATTTGATGCGAGGGTGGGGTGAGCGCACGTAATCGTAGAGCACCTCTTTGATGCTCAGCGCGATGGCTTGCGAGAGGATGAATTGCTGACGGGCTTCCAGAAACGTGGGATGAATAAGGATGCTGAACGTCAGGTTTTTCCCTGGTTCGCTCTCCCACGAGTTTCCTCGTTGCCCTCGTCCGGCCGTTTGGCTTTTAGCTACAGCCACCACTATTTCGTTTTTCACTTCGTCTGTGGACAGGTTACGCAGATAGTTGTTCGTAGAGTCCACTTCCTTGAGGGTGATGATTTGCACGTTGTCCAAATTGGCTCCACCGTATCCGTGGCCGTGCAGGGGATGATTCTTTTTCATATTTTAAAGGTTTAGGGATTAAAGATTAAGGTTTGGGGATTATCTCCTTTCTGTTAACAAGATACAAGTTGACAAGGCCATCTGGCACTGATACTATTCCTTGTTAACTCGTCAACTTCTTTATCTCCACAACGGAGGGTAGAAAGCGTCCGGTATATGTTCTATTTTATAGGGTGGTTCAGCACCAACCACAGTAATGATGTCGAAGCGGATGGGGAGATCCACTTTGTATTTGCGTATGTATGCATCGGTGGAAGAGAGTATGTGGCGTATTTTGCGTTCATCGATGGCATCTTCTGGTCGGCCGTAATCGGTATTTCGTCGGGTTTTCACCTCGACGATGGCTACCTCTTCGCCGTCGCGTGCTACGATGTCAAGTTCTTTTTTACCGCTCCGCCAATTACGGTGCATGATATAGAACCCCTTTTCCTGTAGGTATCTTGCAGCTTCGTCTTCGCCTCTTTTCCCAAGTTCGTAATGCTCGCTCATGGTATCTATTTTATAGTACAAACGCAAAAATAAGAACTTTTTTCTTGTTATTCAACTTTTTTCGCATTATTTTTGCAGTTGATATGAGAAAGAGTGGAAAAAAGCGAGTATTGGTGTCTTCAACTGAGCCTAAGCGTCACCAACGGATGGTTTGTCTGGTGAGCGAAGAGGAGGCACAGATTGTGGATAATTATCTGAAGAAATACAAGATAACCAACAAGGGGCGCTGGATGCGCGAAACCCTTCTCTCCTTCATCCGTCGCAACATGGTGGAGGAGGATTACCCTACACTCTTCAATGAACATGAAATGAGAAGATAATAAAGGTGTAGGGTGTAAGGTGTAGAGTTTAAGGAGTAACCTAATCCCTAAACCTTAATCTTTAATTCCTAAACCTTAATATCTAAACCCTCAACCCTCAAATGACCGATTCCCAATACATGCAAATGGCCTTGCGCGAAGCCCAATGTGCTTTCGATGAAGGCGAGGTGCCCGTAGGGGCTATTGTTGTGTGCAAAGACCGCGTGATTGCCCGTGCACACAACTTGACAGAGACGTTGAACGACGTGACGGCTCATGCCGAGATGCAAGTCATCACTGCCGCTGCCAACGCTTTAGGCGGAAAGTATCTGACCGATTGCACGCTTTATGTTACCGTAGAGCCATGCGTGATGTGTGCCGGTGCTATTGCTTGGGCACAGGTGAGCCGTGTGGTGTTCGGTGCAGCCGATGACAAACGTGGTTATCGTCGCTATGCCCCCGATGCTTTGCATCCTAAGACTGTTGTGGAGCAAGGCCTTATGGCCGACGAGGCATCCGCCTTGATGAAGGATTTCTTCAAGCAAAGGCGGTAGGCTGCGTCATCCGCGTCTAAGAACCCACCTTAAAAAAGATACGGACGTTGAGCGCTGAAGATTTGAATCTTTCCGGCTCAACGTCCGTATCTTATTGGGAAATCGTTCTATAGAACGGGTTTGTCAGTTTCTTAGAAGAACAAATAACGCTCGTCCTTCACGTTTGCACCCATGTAGAGGTCGTTCATGAAGCGGGTAGCGGCACGGGCTGCTACAGCATTCAGTTTCTCCTCTTCGGTACCAGCGTTGAACTGACCGGCTTGTGCGTTGTCTTCTTTGCCGATAACCTGCATTACATAAACACCTGAGTTACCCTTGATGGGGGCGCTGAGCTTGTTCAGTTCTGCATTGGCTGCGTATGCACCGAGAACGGGCTCGCTGCCACGAGTGATAGAAACGTATGTGGGAGCAGAGAATGTAACGTGCTTGATGGTATCGGTAACGACGTTTGCAATGGCTTTGGCATCGTTGATGCTCTTGACATTCTTCAATTCAGCCATCAGCTTTTCAGCCTTCTTGTTGCGGATGATTTCTGACTTCAGTTCGTTCTTGACCTTCTCAACGGGAGTATAGCCAATTTCGTTGATACCAGAAACTGCAACGATGAGCATGTGGTTGTTTTCGCCGCACTCGTAAAGCGGTGAAACTTCGCCCTCTTCAGCTTCGAATACCCATTTCAAAGCCTCGCGGGTACCAGAAATGTTGCTTACGTTGTGCTCGCTGCTCATGAAGTTCTTGCGTTCGAGCAGGCGGTAACCGTTTTCTTCAGCATTGGCTTCGAGGTCTTTCAATGTCTTGTTGGCAGCTACGAACTGGCTGAAGTTGTTGTATGCCTTGTTGTAAGTCTCCTTGCTGAAATCAACAGGACGCTTTACGATGGCTACCTGGTACTTGTCTGTCATGGCCTTGCGGTCGAGCACCTGAAGGATGAGGTTTACCTGACCGAGGTCGAGGTTCTTCAATTCGTTCTTGGCCATGTTGTTCAATGTGTTGATGAGTGTGGCGTTTTCAGCCTCTACGGGTGTACCCTCGTATTGTGCACCTGAAATCCACATCTCCTGTCCGTCCTGACCATATTTCTTGGCCAATTCAGCGAAGTCAGCTCCGCTCTTGATAGCAGTGTAGATGCTGTCGGCCAAGGTGTTAGTGGCAGCTTCGTCAGCAGCAATCACCTGAATGAGACGATACTGTACAGAGTCCGGCTCATTAACCTTGGCGATTACCTTGAAGGCATTGAAAGAGTCATCGGCACGATTGTAGTAGGGGGCAGAAACAACACCAATCTTTGCTGTATCGAGCTTGTTGGCGATGTCGCGGGGATAAGCACTGCTCTTTACAGGCACCTCAGAGAAGAGGATTGTAGAACCTGTGCTGCGGATGAAGGGAGCCAATTCCACGTCGGCAGCAGCCAATTGTTGTGCGTATTCAGCTACCTCTTTCTCCAACTGGTTGCGGTCTTCCTGGCTGGCAGATACCAATACGTCGATGTACTTGATGTCACGAGTTTCGGCGTATTGCTTGTACATTTCCTTCTTTTCATTGTAGAGGCTCTTGATTTCGCTATCGCTGACGCTGACAGTAGAATCTGCTACAGCAGTGTAGGGGATGGCTGCAACGAGCACATTCATGCTGCTGTTTGTTCCATCAAATGATTCTTTGGCTGCGATGGGGTTAGAAATCATAGAGTTGCTGATGATGGCCTGATACTTTTCCATCAACAGGCTTTGGCGGAGAGTCTTTTCGATGAAGTTCCAATAGTTGCTCATTTGCACGTAGTACTCGGCATATTGCTGGGGCAACTGGTTCAAGTCCATAGTGGCTACTTCGTTCAAGAACTTCTTCAGCATGTCAACGTCGAATGCTCCAGTTTGGGGATTGCGGAACGGAGTCTGCTGCAACAGCGGGTGGCTGCCTTCGGCCAGCGTTGCTTTCATTTCGGCATCAGTCACCTTCAAACCCAATTCGGCTGCTTCTTTCTCAAGGATTTTTGAAGATACCAATGTGTTCCATACTTCGTCTTTGATTTGGGTGAGTTCTGCATCGCTGACAGCATTGGTCTGACGACTGAACTTGTAAACTTCAGTGTATTCGTCAACCAAATTCTGATAATCTTGAGCTGAAATCTTCTCACCATTGATTTCGCCTACATCCTGTTTGCCTGTATGAGGCTGCAATGCTTTCCATGCATCTCCTGCCACGAAAGCAAAGAGTGCAAGACCAATGATAATGACCAACAGGGGGCCTTTACTTCTAATCTTTTGTAATGTTGCCATTTGATTTAATGTTTTATTATTGTTATTATTTTCTTTAATTCTGCAAATTAGCGCACGAAGGTACAAAAAACCATTCATGTAGCCTACATTTTTAAGGAAAAAATGCACTATTCGACCACTTTAAGGCGTACAAGCTCGATTTTTGTGGCCGACATTTTGATTATTTTGAATTGAAAGCGGTCAAATTTGACAATTTCATGCAGTTTGGGAAAACTCTGGTATTGGTGGAGAATCAGTCCGCCCAAAGTGATGTAATCGTCGCTTTCGGGAAGTTCGAGGTCGAACATTTCATTGATTTTTTCAATTTCCAATCGAGCGGAAAGGATGTATTCCTCGTCGCTCAATTTCTTGGCTATGTAGTTGGACGTGTCATGCTCGTCCTCAATCTCTCCTAAAATTTCTTCGACCAAATCTTCAAGGGCAACGATGCCGGATGTTCCTCCGAATTCATCGACGACGACAGCCAATGTCTTTTTTTGTTGCATGAAGAGCTGCATCAACTTTTGGGCCGCCATGGTCTCGGGAACAAATGGGATTTGGCTGATATGTTCTTTCCAACTTTCGGCGTGACGGAACATTTCGGAAGAGTGGATGTATCCGATGATGTTGTCGATGCTTTCCTTGTACACGATAATTTTGGAAATGCCTGATTCGATGAAGTGGGATTTCAGCTCGTCCAATGATGCATTGATGTCAACCGCGATGATTTCTGTGCGAGGGACGATGCAGTCGCGTATCTTGATGCTGGAGAAATCAAGCGCATTCTGAAAGATTTTCACTTCGGTTTCTATATCCTCTTCGCTCTTGCTCTCGATGCTTGATTGGATGAAATAGTCCAAATCCACTTTGGTGAAAGCAATGTTGGACGTGTCTTTGTTGACCCGTATGCCGACAATACGCAATATGCCGTTGGACAGGGAAGATGCAAATCGGGATATGGGGTATAATATGATGTAACAGATGAATGCCGGTATGGCAAACAGTTGCAGGGTCTTGTTGGGGTTTATCTTGAAAAGGGTTTTGGGCATGAACTCGCCTGTCAATAAGACGATGAGTGTTGATATGATAGTCTGTATGAGGACTAACAGAAATTCATTCTCAATGATGCCTTTCAACAGATTCTGCTCAATCAATTCCGCCATCAATATACCGTAGATGACAAGGGCTATGTTGTTTCCGACCAACTGGGACGAGATAAAATCGTTGGGGCGTTTGTAGAATATGGAGAGGATGTGTGTGGTGATGTTACTGTTGGTCTTCTCCAGTTCGAATCGCAGTTTGTTGGATGAAACAAAGGCTATCTCCATACCTGAAAAAAAGGCAGAGAAAGCTAAGGTGATGATAATTTGTATGATGATGTCTCCCATATAAAGAATCTAAATAGAGTCATTCGCAATAGAGTCGCTCACTTCGGGAGAATCTTCTTCAATGTAGAATATTCCCTCCGTATTATGGATGACATAATCGGTCAATTGCTGGTTTGACTCGAAACCATAACCGACAATGACTTTGTCTTCCTGCTCTATGCGTATTTTTTTATCCGAATATACCGATTGCTTGTGTTCGTCCCAAAACAACAGTTCGGTATCGAATTTTTCTTGTTTGTGATTTTCTATGTGTACGTTGCTTCGTAACTCCCAAAGTTTTTTCTTGTCGTAATAATAGGCTGTATCTGCCTGAATGGTGGCTTCGGCTTCAAAATCTTCGTTGAATTGTTCAAGGTATATACCTTTCTCAAAGGCCCAAAAAGGAGGATCCAACCTGTCATAAACAATCCATTCTTCGGCGATAATCTTGTAACGGATGACGCCTGAATCTGAAATGAAACTTTCCACTCCGACTGTCCGCATGACAGGGAGTGAATCACGATTTGTTGCGGGAATGGTTTTCCCCTTGTCTTCTCCCGTGCAAGCCGGAAATAAAAGAAACATAACAGCGGCCCATGTGGCCACTGTTATGTTCAAACATATTCTGAATATTCTTATCCGTTGTTGGATTGCCATAAAATGGGTCGGAAGGATTATCTGATAGTTGTCGTTTCACCAATCCATCCACCGATGGTAACATTGTCACCCTTCTTCAAGCCTAAGAAGAACAAGTCTTCAGGTTTCGGAGTGTAGGCAGAGTAGGTGCCGATAAGTTTGTTGGCCTCTTCAGCAACGCTGGGGTCAACTGCCTTTGCACGCTGGAATTTGTCAATAGCAGCGAAATAAGAACACTTGTTCATTGCCGGTTCGTCGCTCCATTTGGGGCTTGAAGCATACATTTGTCCAATCAGAATGTAAGGGGCACCGTAGCTTCCGTTCAATGAAATGGCCTTGTTCGCATAAGTCTTTGCCTTGCTCAGTTGCTTGATAGTGAAAAGAATCTGAGCGGTAGTGAAGCAGTATTCAGCCTTCTTGATGTCATCTGTTTCCAATTCAATGGCTTGATTCATGAACTCAATGGCTTTTTCTGATTCACCTCTCTTGAAATAGCGGTTGGCACAACCGGCTGCAGAACCTGCTGTCGGTTCAATGTTGTGGGCATATTCAGCTGCGGCCATATAGGCTTCCTGGTCTCTACATCCAATTTTTGCCATTACGGTGATGACTTGCTTCAGGTATTCCAAGTTCTCTTTGTTGGCTTCTACTTGAGGAGCATAAATGGCTTGCAGGCTTTCACAATTGGCAGCTCCACTATTGATGAAATAGCCGTCAATGTTGGTTTTTACCTTGTCCCACATGTCGGCAATCTTTTCATAAGTGGCTGCATTGGCTCCACCCTTGGCTGCATTTTCTTTGGCAGTCTTGAAGTTGTTGGCTGCCAATTCTGAAGTCTGCAGATAATCCTTGATTACTTGCTCTTTGTGGGCTTCTTTCTTCTTGGCAATAGCCGATGAAACTTGCATCAGGTCGAGCATAATCTGGTGTCCGGCATTGGCGGGATCCATGTTCAACACTTCCAGTATCATCGTATGAGCCTTTCCTGCATCAAGCGGTTTGGTGTAGATGATATAGTCATGAGCTTTGTCTTCCAAAATGCTCATTTTGGTCAACGGGCGTTTGCGGAATGCATTAACTGCATCGAGATATTCGATGTGGCGGTCGTATATGCCCATCAATTCCTGAACCAAAGCATCTCTTTTTGTTGCATCAGTTTCAGCCTTGATAAGGGCATGCAAGATGTCGGCACCGATTGAATACATATCAATTCGTGCGGCCGGATGCTTGTAGAATACCTCTTTCCATGGTTCGTATGCCTCTGCAAAATTCTTTGTTTTCACATGTTCTGAATACATGCTGATGCTTTGGAGACATCTGATACTGTCTTCACCATGACCAAATCTGTCAGCTTCTGCTATTTGTTGTGCAAAAGAACTTGTCGCACCTATTGCCAGTGCAAACAAGAAGGTTGTCATTTTTCTTTTCATGTTGAATAGTTATTTAATGTTATGTTTGTTTTATCTTACTTTCTGCTTTATGAACCAACGTTCGTTGAAAGTTAGTCCTACACTCAGTCTCAAGTAGTTTTCTGTAAGCACTCCTTTTATTTTGGGGTCAATCTTCACCCACTCTCCACTGATGCTGATGATGGAACGTTGGTTCATCCATCCCCAAGTGCTGATAGGGATAGTAAGACCGGCTCCAATTCCGTATTCGTGTGCCGCTTCTTGTCCGTTTACTTTTACATAAGGTTTGGAGTAATAGGCTCCAGCACGGTATTTCATTTGCTTGAAGAAGTTGTTGGATGAAGGGTCGGGATAGAATTGGGCACCTACAGAATATTTCAATCTGTCTGCCAATGCGCCCTTTTCTCCAAAGAAACGGGTCTCTCCGAATTTCTGAAGTTGGACGTCTGCACCGATGAGGAGCCGTTCGTCGTAGTCATAAGTGACACCAATACCGAATGCATGAGGCAGTTGGAATGCTTTGTTGATTTTGGTCACACTATCCGAGATGACTACGCTTCCATTCAACTTTTGTTGTGAAATGTAGGAGTTGATGGCGTTCAGGTCTTTCCCCAATGAGTAGGTAGCACCAATTGTCAGCATTCCTTTGGAATTTACTTTCAAGGAATATTGTGCCCCGAAATCCAACTTGATGTCGCTGATTTCGGCATAGTAAGTGCGGGCCAACGGATAAATGTTGGCGTCGCTGAAATTTGCCGATACTTTGTGGGTGAAATTACCGAACAGGTACGACACGTTGGCACCGACGGATAATTTGGGCAACACTTCGTAACCAATTCCGATGAATGCCTGATGCAAACCTCCTGTTCCGTTATACGAGCGGCTTACAGTGGTGGGGTCGTCCCAAATGCTTTGTGCAGGCAATTCTTCTGTTGATTTGAAACTATAACCAACGTTAGAGTATGGGAGGAAACCAAGGGTCATGCCCATACCTTTGAACAGGCGGAATTGCATGGCCAAGTAGTCAAAACTGGAATTCTTGGCATTCAGTTTGGTTCGTCCGTCGCTGAAATTGGCATTCTGCATAGTGAAGCCGGCTTCAAACAGGAATGACAGAGAATCGACAGCCGTGTATGATGCCGGATTGCTGACATTGATTTGAAGTCCGGAGCGTAATCCAATACCAATGCCTCCCATTGCTTTGTTGGCTCCTAAACTTTGGTCTGCCAATTGTCCGAAACCATAGCGGGTCAATGGAGAGTTCGCACCGTTCTGTCCCCAGCTGCAATAGGGGAATGCCAACAATGCAAAGAATATCGCAATAAGCGTTTTACGATAATGTATCATTATAGTTCAATATTCTATTTAATCCTTTTAAGACAAGATTCCTATCTGCAAAGATATTTTTCTTCTCGTTTATACCATTAAGGGCAACACCGCCGTCTCCTCCTGTCAAAAACACACAAAGGGAAGGGTGATTCTCCTCGGTTTGTCGGATATACCCTTCGATTTCTACTTCGACCCCGTGTACAACACCTGCCCGGATGGCCGTTTCTGTGGTGTCCCCCCAAAGCGGAATTTCTCCGTGAGGTGAGACAAGAGGTAGCTTGTCGGTAAAACCATGCAGCGCCTTCAGCCTCATATTGATGCCGGGCGAGATATTGCCTCCTCGATATTTCCCTGTCGCATCAATGAAATCGTAGGTGATGCAGGTGCCTGCATCAATAACCAACAAATCTTTTCCCGGGCACAACTCATTGGCGGCTATGACGGCGGCCAGTCTGTCCATACCCAAGGTTTGGGGGGTCTTATATAAATTAATAATAGGTATAGGCGTATCAGCGCCAACGTGCAGTATCTTTATCCCTAACGCACCCAATTGGGCTTGGACTTCGTCGGTTAAAGTGATGACGGAGGCAAGGATTCCTTTCTGTAGCGGATATTTCTTTGCAATGTCCGGCAATTCAGCTAAGGAGTGGTTGTCCCCATAGATGGTTTCCACTAATTTTGTCTCGTCAAATACCGCTATTTTGGCGGCTGTATTTCCTATATCGATAACTAAATTCACCTAAGTCCCTTTAATTCCGCCTGCAAAGTAAACTAAAATTTGCCATAAATCGGCTATGTTTGTGAGCTAAATCACAAAATTTAATCTTTTTACCCTGTTTGAGTGGCGGATTTAACGAACGTATGCAAACTTTTGTGCGATTATTGCTCTCTTTTTTCTTGTTGTTGGGGTATTTGCCAAGGGATAAAAGAGGAATAACCTATTCATAAAGTTTGTACGTTGTCCGTAATACCTTGAATTCTGTCCGTCGGTTCAATGCATTGCATATTTCCTGTTGTTCTTCGGTCAGCGTTTGGATGAATGCTTCGGTCAGTACGTCGCCTTCCTTTACGAATCCTAATTGTGCCGCCAATTTCTTGCGCAATACTTTGGGGGCAGATTCACCATATCCTTTAGGCACCAGACGGTCGGCGGCAATACCTCCATTTATCAGGTAGTTGACCACAGATTCCGCTCTTCGTTGCGACAAGCGTTCGTTGTAGCTCTCGCTTCCCTTGTAATCACAATGTGCACCCAATTCGATGGTTACATTGGGGTTGTCGTTCAGTAGGGTGATGAGCGAATCAAGCGATGCAGTTGACTCTTCGGTAAGTGTCGCCTTGTCGAATTCATAGAAGATGTTTTCCAACAATACGGGGTGGGTCATGGACGATAGGGGGAATTGCAACACACTGTCAGTGGATTCGTTCAGTGTGTCCACCCTCATTTCCTGCTTGTAGTTGAGGAATCCTTCGCAAGTACCCAGTAGCACGTAGTTTACTCCGGCTTCGACCCGTTCGGTGAACGAACCGTCCATCTTGACACTCAGCTTCTTGTTCGTGCCGTCTTCGCCTACCAGATGTACGATGGCTTCGGGCAATTCGTAGCCTTCCTTTTCATACACCCATCCGGTGATGGTCTTGATGATTTCGGGAAGTTCAAAGGTGTAGAGATGATCCCATCCGCGTGCATCGCCACGGCTTGATGAGAAGAATCCCCGGTTGTAAGGGCCTTCAAAGGTCATGCCGAAGTCGTCGGCCGGTGAGTTCATGGGTGATTGCAGGTTTTCGATGCTCCATGCCTTTTTCTCTTCATCCCAAATGGCTTTGAACAGGTCGAGGCCTCCCATGCCCGGATGTCCGTTGGACGAGAAGTAGAGTTCTCCATTGGGGCGGAAGGTCGGAAACATTTCGTTGCCGGGGCTATTGATGGGGGCTCCAACGTTTTCTACCCAATCAAAACCTCCGTCGCTGATTCGTACGCGCCAAATGTCTGTGCCGCCCAATCCTCCGGGCATGTCAGAAGTGAAGTATAGCCATGCCCCGTCGGGTGAAACGGCCGGATGGGCCACCGAGGAGAGGGTGTCATTCGTGATTTCGCACTTTTGGGGCGCACTCCATGCTGCATCCGAGCGGGCTGACTTGAAGATTTCGGCATAGCGTGGATAGTCGCCATCCATTTGGCAACGGGTGAAGTACATGGTTTTCCCATCGGGGGTGAAGGCACAAGCTCCGTCTTCAAATTCACTGTTCACTTCCGATTCAATGGGTTCGGGCTTCTGCCACTTGCCTTTGTCGTCTTTGCGTACGACGAAGATGTCGGGGGCTTTCATACCCGTAATGCCGCTCAAGTCTTCGCCCTTCACGCCTTCGCGGGTTGAGGTGAAGAAGAGTTGCTCCGTATCTTCTCCGGCATACATGGGGGAGTACTCTGCCCGTCGTGAATTGAAGAGGGCGAATTTCTTCACAATGTATCGGTTGGGATTCTTTTTCCACACGGTAGCGTCTTCACATGCTTTCAATCCGTTGAGGGCCGCTTCGTCTTCCGGATGTTGCTCCATGTAGAGTTTGTAGTTCTTGGCCGCCTCCTTGTATTCGCCCGTCATGCGTTGCATGTCGGCCAAGTGGAGCAGGGCAATGTCTTCGGGATATTTGTAGCGCACGGCATTCTTGTAAGCCCCCACGGCACGCGAGGCATAGTTGATGCGGCGGTAGCATTCGGCCATCTTGAAAGCCCGTTCGCCCCGCTTGTCGCGCTCCTTCACTTTTGTCTTCGAGTAGGCCTTCTTGTAATGCTTGGCCGCTTCGAAGTATTCGCCCAATGCTTCGGCCTGCTCGGCTTTGCGCAAGGCTTTTTCGGCTCCGCATGACCATAGGCACACGGTGGCAAGGATGCATATTATACTATGTAATAAACCCGCTTTTTTCATAACGTTACCTTGTAATAACTGAAAAAAGCGGGTTTTATTGTCTTCCAGGAAGTTTTTATTCACTTACGACGGTCAGGTTTTCTGAGGTGAAATCTTCTGTCTTTTCCTCAGCTTCGCCCGACAATGTGCGGTAGGCAAGGATAAGCATGAAGTAAGTGATGATGCTTGTCACCAACACACCCACGCAACAGCATATCAATCCTAAGATATTCAAGAAGGTGGCGATAATGCCCAACAGGAAGAGGTTCCAGAAGTTGCCCTTCGTGATTTGCCATGATTGTGCAAAGCACTCTTTGAGCGAACGTTCGGGGTGCAAAGCCGCAATGATTGGTGCAAAAAAGAAGCGTACAACCAAGAAAATACCAGGGATGATGCAGCATATCATGCCTAACCATGTGCAGATGAAGAATAAGATGTTGACAATAAGGAAAAATCCCAATCCTCGGAAACCATCTTTCAAACGGTCGGTCAAATCGGGCTTTTCGCCCTTGGCGGCATCGTTTGCCATTCGGTAGGTGACAATGGTGGGATACAATTGGATGATGACACAAATAATTGTGGCAATTGCACCTGTTATTTGCGTGCTGGCTGCTGTTTCCATCAAGATTTGCTGAGCCAATGCCGGGTCACCAGTTGTGGCCAGGACTTTCATGTAGTCAACGTATTGGATTCCTGAAGGAATGCCACCGATAATCAGAATGATAATCATCAATAGCAAAAATACAAGAAAATGCTTCTTGGTCAATCCCCACGCTTGTGAGAGGTTGTTGTCAATACTTAGTTGACGAACGTTGTTAGTAGTTTCCATAATGTTTGTTCTTTTAGTTGATTGTTATTGTTAATTGGATGCAAAGCTATAAAAACTTTTCCATATTGCGCACAATTCCCCATAAAAAACTTACAATGAGGTACAAAAAAAGTGCTTTGTCGGTGAAGAGGACTCTTCCCGTTGCACGTGGGTAGCGTTCGGCCACTTGAGGGAAGAGCAGACGGAAGCCTCCAAGCAATAATAGGGGCAAGGCACACATCAGTAACGGATTATGGGCGAATGCCTCACCTGCTTCCCCATGCATCAAGGCTTGCATCATCCGTTGCGCACCACAAAAGGGGCATTGCCACCCTGTCCATTGGTAGAGAGGGCAGGGGAGCATCCACCAGTTGCCGGGCATAAATGCCCATAAGGCAAGAAGTGTGAGGGCGATTGCGATGTAAAACAGTCTTATCTTCATGCTTGAATATAGATATGCCGACTTTTCATGCTGTTTCTGTCATTCTGAGCAACGCTAAGAATGACAAGAGACCGTCAGTAGGACTATTGCCCTTTTTCCTCAAACGGAATCCTGTACGTACATCCGTTTCTCCACTCCGAGCAACCGAAGGCGGTGCGTCCGCGGATGATGGTGCCCTTGCCACAGATCGGGCAAGGCATTCCCTCGGGATTTTTTTTCTCAGGTAGAGGAGAAATTTTTTCCTCGTTGGACAGAATTTTCTTCTCCGTTTTCTCCTTTTTTGTGGTAGATTTTGATGCCGCCTTGCGGGCCTTCTTCTGTGTAGCTTTGGCCTCAATCTCTTTGGCTGCATCTACGGGTGCTTCGATGGTGATGCGCCGGTTGGTGTTGTCGCTCAGCACCTGGTGCACAATTTCGCCCACCATCTGCTTCAGTTCGTCGAGGAAAGTGCGTACGTCGTAGTTGCGTCGTTCAATCTCGCGCAACTTCTTCTCCCACAGGCCCGTCAGCTCGGCCGACTTCAGCAGGTCTTCGTGGATAATCTGTATCAGCTCCACACCCGTGGGAGTGGCAATCAGGTTCTTCCGCTCCTTGCGGATGTACCGGCGTTTGAAGAGGGTCTCGATGATGGCCGCGCGGGTGGAGGGCCGGCCGATGCCGTTCTCCTTCAGTGCGTCACGAAGTTCTTCGTTGTCAACCAGTTTTCCCGCCGTCTCCATGGCGCGTAGCAGGGTCGCTTCGGTATAGGGCTTGGGCGGTTGCGTCCACTTTTCGTTCAAGTCGGGCGTATGGGGTCCACTTTCTCCTACGGTGAAGAGGGGGAGGGTGCGCTCCTCGTCGTCCGGCTTCTCGTCGGGCGATGGCTGGCCGAAGATGACGCGCCATCCGGGGTCGGTTATCTGTTTGCCCGTCACCTTGAACTCGATTTTCTCCACTTCGCCCAGCACCGTGGTGGTGGAGAATTTGCAATCGGGATAGAAGGCCGCGATGAACCTGCGTGCCACCAGGTCGAATACCCGTCGTTCCATATCCGTCAGGTTTTGCGGATGCACACCCGTGGGGATGATGGCGTGGTGGTCGGTCACTTTCGACGAGTCGAACACCTTCTTGCTCTTTGCCAGCTTTTTCCCTTCGAGCGGAGCGGTCAGTGTGGCATAGTCGCGAAGTCCCTTCAATATGGCGGGACATTTCGGATAGATGTCGTCGCTCAAGAAGGTGGTGTCCACACGCGGATAGGTGGTTATCTTCTTCTCGTAGAGCGATTGGATGAGGCGGAGCGTGTCGTCGGCCGAGTAGCCGAACTTCTTGTTGCACTCCACCTGCAGGGAGGTCAGGTCGAACAGGCGTGGCGGAGCTTC
>JAFXDG010000046.1 GCA_017521285.1 Bacteroidaceae bacterium
ACTATGCTAACGGAACATTGCTCCGCTACATGGCTCAGGGTGCTGTAGAGTACGCTAAGGAACTCGGTTGCGAAAAGCCCGAAATCGTACTCCACCTCGACCACGGTGATTCTTTCGAAACTTGCAAGAGCTGTATCGACTCAGGTTTCTCTTCAGTGATGATCGACGGTTCTCACCTTCCTTACGAAGAGAACGTAGCCTTGACAAAGAAGGTTGTTGAGTATGCTCACCAGTTTGACGTAACTGTTGAGGGTGAGCTGGGCGTATTGGCAGGTGTTGAGGACGAAGTTTCTTCTGACCACCACACTTACACCAACCCCGAGGAAGTTATCGACTTCGCTACTCGCACAGGTTGCGACTCTTTGGCTATCTCTATCGGTACTTCTCACGGTGCTTACAAGTTCACTCCCGAGCAGTGCACACTCGACCCCGTTACAGGTCGCATGGTTCCTCCTCCCTTGGCATTCGAAGTGTTGGATGCAGTAATGGAGAAGTTGCCCGGATTCCCCATCGTACTCCACGGCTCATCTTCAGTTCCTCAGGAAGAAGTTGAGACTATCAACAAGTTCGGTGGTGCTTTGAAGGCCGCTATCGGTATTCCCGAAGAAGAGCTCCGCAAGGCTGCCAAGAGTGCTGTTTGCAAAATCAACATCGACTCTGACTCTCGTCTCGCCATGACCGCTGCTGTTCGTCAGGTGTTGGCTGAGAAGCCCGCTGAGTTCGACCCCCGCAAGTACCTCGGCCCCGCTCGTACTAACATGGAGAAGATGTACAAGCACAAGATCATCAACGTGCTCGGTTCTGACAACAAGTTGGCATAATCGGTTCACGATTGACATAAAAACTTCAGTTGAGGAGGCGTACCCCGAAAGGTGGTGCGCCTCTTTTTTCTTTCCCTCCATCTCCTGTTACTAATGCAGAAGTCAGAAGATATTGAGAGATAATCAGCCACGCTTAAGTCCAAAGCCAGTACTTCTTAGGAAATACTCCAGTACTTCCTAAGCGGTACTGCGGTACTCCTTAGGCGGTACTCGAGTACTCCTTGGGAAGTACTGAGCTGCTTTTAACAGTATTGAATCCTTTGTTTGTTATTGGAAAATATCTTCCCTTGCATAGCCTTTTATTGTCCTTTTTTGTTCAATAAGGTAAAAGATAAAATGGATTGTAAGGCCAATGCCCCAAGATATGGCTGTGATAGTCATTGCGCGAAGGCTCTCTGCGTTCCATCCTAAGTGATAAACTCCGTAGCCAATGCCAATACACAGAATGTAAGTTACCAAATGGAATCTGAAACCAATGTCGTGAATTTCATTCTCATTGGCGTCTTTCTTCCCAAAATACCAGCCAATAAGAAACATGAATCCTCCATATACGATGGAGCTGGTAGTAGTTCCAATAGTACTATTCGCATCAATGCATAAATTTAGAGCATAGCGGAATAATACGGTTAATACTAATGCACAAATTGCAAACTGTCCCAATCTGATTGTCAATGCTTTCATAACTTACTAATTTAAAAGGTTTATAATGGATTCTTTTGTAAAAATCTTGATGTTTCGCTCAACAAAATGCTGGAATAACTCTTTGCCCATATCTGTCAGATAGTAGTATTTCCTATCAGGACCCTTGCTGACTCGTTTGCTGTCATATGCGACAATTCCTAAATTAAGGAACTTTCGCAGATTCCTATATAGGCTTTGCTCTTCGCAAGACATTGAACCTTCCGACATTTTCTCAACAAATTCTTTTATCTCTTCTACACACTTGTTATTCTCTTTTAAGGATAGAAAAACCCAAAAGGTTAATTGTCCTTTTTTGTAGGTCTCTTCCCATGCATTTAGCAATTCGGATATTATTAAATCATTCTCCATATTTATAGTATTCTTTATGTATTAAACAACTTGTACAATGCAAATGTACTACTACTTTTTGAATCTGCAAATAAAATGAAGATTTTTATTCAAAATAAGTACATAAATTTACTGTTTTCGTGTAAAAAGTAAACGCAAATCTCTTATTTTCCAAAAATGTTATGACTTTTTCGGAATTGATGAAGGTAAAGTCAAAATACCGACGGTCTCTGTCATTCTGAACGAAGTGAAGACGAGTTGTTGAGCATAGCGAAAAATCTGTAAATATCAGCAGAAATGTAAAGCACACGTTATCAGATTCTTCGCTACGCTCAGAATGACAAGAGACCGTCTGGAAATAACAATAAAAGAGCGCATTTGCATATTTGACCCTTTTTGGAGTGGGGCTGCCGATTACTCAAATAATGACTGTTTCCTAAAAAAACATCATAATCCTTGGCATAATCCTATATTCTCTGTACCTTTGCTTCGCAATAAAAAGGAAAAGATGAGAAGAATAAGAATATCTTTGCTGATGCTGCTGACGGTGTGCTTGTCGGGCACAGTGATGGCGCAAATGGCACCGAAGAGAGAGTTTCGCGGCGCGTGGATCCAGTGTGTGAACGGTCAATTCATGGGCATGGGAAGTGCAGAGTTGCAACAGACGCTGACTTCGCAACTGGACAGTTTGCAGAAGGCGGGCATCAATGCCATTATCTTTCAAGTGCGTCCCGAGGCTGATGCGCTGTATCAGTCGGACTTGGAGCCTTGGAGCCGTTACCTGACAGGTGTGCAGGGACAAGCGCCCAACCCCTATTGGGACCCTCTGCAATTCATGGTGGAGCAGTGTCATAGTCGGGAGATGGAGATTCATGCCTGGATAAATCCTTATCGGGCAAAGACGAAGGGGACGACCGTTTTGGCCGGTAACCATCCGGCAAAACTTCATCCCGAACGGTTTGTGGCTTACGATGGTTTGCTCTGTTTTGACCCGGGACTGCCTGAAAACCGAAAATATATCTGCAAAGTGGTGGCCGACATTGTGAGGCGCTACGATGTGGACGGGTTGCACATGGATGACTATTTCTACCCTTATCCCGTAGATGGCATTGCTTTCAATGATGATGTAACCTTTGCCTCCTACGGACGCGGCTTTGCCGACCGGGGGGATTGGCGTCGCGACAATGTGAACCAACTGATAAAGGAGGTGCAGCAGACGGTGCGCTCGGTGAAGCCATGGGTGAAGTTCGGTATCAGTCCCTTTGGTATCTGGCGCAACAAGAAGAGTGACCCTGAGGGGAGTGAAACGAACGGCTTGCAGAACTATGACCAGCTGTATGCCGACATCCGTTTGTGGGTGAACGAGGGATGGATTGATTACAATATCCCGCAGGTGTATTGGCAGATTGGGCATACGGCAGCCGACTATGCCACGTTGGTTGATTGGTGGGCCGAGCATACGGCTAATCGTCCCCTCTTTATCGGACAGGATGTGATGCGCACGGTGCAACATGCCGATTTGAACAATCCTAACATCCATCAACAGCAGGCCAAGATGCAGATGCAGCGTGCCCACAAGTCCATACAGGGCAGTTGCCAATGGCCCGCAAGTGCAGTGGTGGACAATGCCGGTGGGTATCGTACGGCACTTGAGACTGACTATCATCGCTATCCGGCTCTTCAGCCCCGTTTCCCCTTTATGGACGACAAGGCACCGAAGAAGGTAAAGAAGATGAAAGTAGTGTGGACTGAAGACGGTCCGGTACTTTTCTGGACGGCTCCTAAGGCCAAAAGGGAGATGGACCGTGCCCGCCAGTATGTGGTCTATCGTTTCACGAAAGGGGAAAAGGTGAACTTGGAAGACCCGTCGAAGATTGTCGCCGTCACATCGCGGACGTTCTGCAAATTGCCTTATCGGGGCGGGGAGATTAAATACCGCTATGTAGTGACGGCGCTTGACCGCCTTCACAATGAATCGAAACCGGTGAAGCAGAGTGTGAAACTGTAACTCTCGTCAATAACTTTTTAGACGCAGATAACGCGGATGACGCGGATTTATTTTAATTATTATACCCGATAGGTCTTATAATTTATCCGTGTTATCCGCGTCTAAAAAAATGGATTGGTTGCATTTGGGTACAACCCCCTTTTTATACAAGTCTTTCTCTTTATTTCAGCAAATCCATTGTGTCGGAAGCAATCATCAATTCCTCGTCAGTGGGGATAATGACAACTTTCACTTTTGAATCAGCTGTAGAAATAATGGCCTCTTCGCCACGTGTCGCATTGTTTACGTCGTGGTCAATCTTTACGCCCATGTATTCCAATCCTGAGCAGGCAATTTCGCGGCAGTCTGCCTGGTTCTCGCCCACACCTCCAGTGAACAGGATGACATCCACGCCTCCCATGGCTGCGGCATAAGCACCGATATACTTCTTGATACGGTAGAAATACATGTCAAGGGCGAGTTGGGCACGCTTGTTGCCTTCTTTGGCAGCCGAAGCCACTTCGCGCATATCAGATGAGATGCATGAGATACCGGCCAAACCTGATTTCTTGTTCAACAGGTTGGAGATTCCGGTAGCATTCAGCCCTTCTTTCTCCATGATGAAGGTGACAGCACCACCATCGATGTCGCCAGAGCGTGTACCCATCATCAGACCTTCCAACGGAGTCAGACCCATGGTGGTGTCGATACACTTGCCATCCTTTACAGCCGAGATAGAGCCACCATTGCCGACGTGGCAAGTGATGATGCGGCTGCCTTCAGCAGGAATGCCCAAATATTCACATACGCGCTGTGACACATAGCGGTGTGAAGTTCCGTGGAAACCGTAGCGGCGCACACCATACTTTTCGTACAGCTCGTAAGGAACGGCGTACATATAGGCATGTGCGGGCATGGTTTGGTGGAAGGCGGTGTCGAATACTCCCACCTGAGGTATGTTGGGGAGCAGTGCTGAAACGGCATTCACACCCTTCAGATTGGCCGGGTTGTGCAGCGGAGCCAAGTCGTTGCAGGCAGTGAAGGCATCCAATACCTCCTTGTTCAGAATGACTGACTGGCTGAAGCGTTCGCCTCCGTGTACCATGCGGTGGCCTACGGCATCCAGTTCGTCAAGCGACTTCAATGCTCCGTATTCAGCGCTGGTCAGTGTCTGGAAGATGAACTCTACGCCCACAGTGTGTTCGGGGATGTCCTTTTCCAGAATTTTCTTTTCGCCATTGGGCAATGTCAGTTTCAAGAACGAGCCTGGCAATCCGATTTTCTCGATACCTCCCTGAGCGAGCACCTCTTTGGTTTCCATCTCAAAGAGTTTGTATTTGATGGATGAACTTCCACAGTTCAATACTAAGATTTTCATGATTTCATTTATAAATTACAATTTATGATATCGACAATTTACCATTCACTATTTGAATCCCTTACGCAGGAATTGTACATCGTAAATGGTAAATTGTACTTGGATTTATTTGGCAGCAATAGCCTGGTTGGCGGTGATGGCTACCATCTTGTAAACGTCCTCAACAGAGCATCCGCGTGACAGGTCGTTTACGGGGCGTGCGATACCTTGAAGGATGGGGCCGATAGCGTCGGCATTGCCTAAACGCTGTACCAGCTTGTAGGCGATGTTGCCCACTTCCAGGTTGGGGAATACCAGTACGTTGGCCTTTCCGGCAATTTCGCTGCCCGGTGCCTTGCTGCTACCAACTGAAGGAACAAGGGCTGCATCGGCCTGCAATTCACCGTCAATCTTCAATTCGGGAGCCAATTCCTTGGCCAGAGCAAGTGCTTCAGTCACTTTGTCAACCACTTCGTGCTTGGCAGAACCCTTGGTTGAGAAGCTCAGCATAGCTACGCGCGGGTCTTCAAATCCGGCAACGGCCTTGGCTGTCTGTGCGGTACAAACGGCAATCTGTGAAAGTTGTGCTGCATCCGGCATGGGAGTTACAGCTACGTCGCCCACTACGAGTACACCATTCTCTCCGTATTGGGGAGTCTGTGTCACCATCAGCATGGCACCTGATACGCAGGTGATACCCGGAGATGTCTTGATAATTTGCAGGGCGGGGCGCAATACGTTACCTGTCGTGTTGCGTGCACCGGCCAACTGTCCGTCAGCATCGCCAGCCTTGATGATGAGGCAGCCCAAGTAGAGAGGGTCGAGTACCAGACGGCGTGCCTCCTCTATGGTCATACCCTTCTTCTTGCGGAGTTCGCACAACAGTTGGGCGTATTCCTCCTGCTTCGGATGGTTTTCAGGGTCGATGATGGTGGCTTTGTCAATGTTTGTCAGTCCGAACTTGTCGGCCAATTCCTTGATTTCGGCAGGATTACCGATGAGGATAAGTTCGGCTACTTCGTCGGCCAGCAATTGGTCGGCGGCTTTCAGTGTGCGTTCTTCGGTTCCTTCGGGAAGAACGATGCGTTGCTTGTTGGCTTTCGCGCGAGCAATGATTTCGCTGATTAAGTCCATAATAGAATCAGTTATTATTATTAGATGAATAGATTTACAAGTATTTCTCTGCAAAAATACTATATTTTGTAATATCAGCATTGCAAAAAATAAACTTTTTGTGCATTCTTGAAAAAAAACAGTGAATAATGTGGGATATGCCTTGTTTTCTGTGTCGAAAGAAGGATTTCTATCGCATAAAGGGGACAGGGACGGAGAACCTTTCAGTCCTTTCTTTTGTTTTTTATGCTGTAGAATTTTAAATAAAAAAGAAGATGAAAAAACTATTAGGTCTGATTGTTTGCATGTTGTTGACGGTGTCGGCAATGTGTGCACGGGACAGGGTGTCGCGGGACGTAAATCTGTTGCCCACTGAAGCCCGTGAGTTGATAAAGAACCATTTTGCCGAAGCTTCTATTTCTTATCTGAAAGTTGACAAGAATCTTTTTCGGGTAGAGGGGTACGATGTACGTCTGACAGATGGCACAGAACTGGATTTCAATAGTAAAGGCCAATGGACTGAAATTGAAGCCGAGAAGAATGCTGTGCCCGCCAGTCTGATTCCCGATGTCATCAAGAAGTACATGAAGCAGAATTACAATGGACAGCGTGTGAAGAAAATCAAGCATAACCGCCGGGGATATGAACTGAAACTCTCCAACGGACTGGAAGTGGAGTTTGACAATATGGGAAACTTCCTTCGCTTGGATGACTGATGAGGTTGTGTCAAAATGCCATCATTCAATTTTTAGACGCGGATAACGCGGATGGCGCAGATAAATTATGGCCTATCAGGTCTAATAATTAAATAAATCCGCGTCATCCGCGTCTGAAAAGTTAATTATGCACGTCCTCCTCTCTATTCAATATCGATGACCGTGATGCCGGCTCCACCGAATTGTACATGCTCATCGTGGAAGTGTGCGATGCCGGGAACGCCCGATAGGTAGTCGCGGATGAGTGTACGCAAGATGCCGTTGCCCGTGCCGTGCAGTATGCGTACGCGGCTCATGCCCAATAAGATGGCGTCATCGACAAAGTAGGTGACAGCCTGTAGCGCTTCGTCGCCTCGCATTCCGCGCACGTCGATGTCTTGCTTGAAATTCAGTTTCTTTTCATATACTTCGTCCTGCGTCTGTTTGCTTACGAAGGTGACGGCTTTTGCAGTACTTTCTTTCGGAGCTTGTGAGGGTTCCAACCGCTCCACCTTGACCGTAGATTTCAGCATACCGAAAATGACCGTAGCATTCTTGCCGTTTATCTCCACCACTTGGCCGACCGAGGTCTGACCTTTCAGGCGGACGTAGGTTCCGGCTGTGATGGCTGGTGCTTTGGGCTTCTCCGGTTGTTGGGCAGTGGTTGTGCCTGTCGGTTTGTTCTTCTTTTCCTTCTTGCGGTTCTGTTTCTCGCGCAGTTTTTCCATCTTGCGGGTGATGGCCGCTTCGCGTTCCGCTTTTTCCATGTCGGCCAAGTTTTGTTTGAAGTCGGCCAGTTCCTGACGGGCTTGTCGGGTACGTTCCTTTTCGGCCTGATTTTCCTTAATGGCGCGGATGGTGTTCTCAATCTTTGCGTTCGACTCCTGTAGCAGTTGTTCGGCCTGTTCCTTGGCTGTTCGCAAGATGGTCTTACGGCTCTTGTTCAATTCCTCCAGCTCCGTCTCGTATCGGCTGATGGTCTCTTCCATCTTCTTCTCCTGTTGGCGGATATTCTGCCGCTTGGTCTCCCAGTATCGCTTGTCGCGTACAATGTCTTGCAGGTATTTGTCGCTCTGTATGTATTCGCTGCCCACAATTTCCGATGCGTCGGCAATCACCTCTTCGGGCAAGCCTATTTTACGGGCAATCTCTACGGCAAACGAACTGCCCGGATTACCTATCTGCAACTGGAAGAGGGCCTGCATCTGGTGGCGGTCGTAGAGCATGGCGCCGTTTACAATGCCTTCGTGGTCTTCGGCAAAATGCTTCAGATTCTGATAGTGGGTAGTGATGACTCCGTAAGCCCGTCGCTGGTTGAACCGTTTCAGGATGGCTTCGGCCATAGCACCACCGATTTGGGGTTCCGTGCCGCTTCCGAACTCGTCGATGAGTAACAGGCTGCGTTCGTTGCAGTGGCGCAGCATGTTCTTCATGTTCAGCAGATGGGACGAGTAGGTACTCAGGTCGTTTTCGATGCTCTGTTCGTCACCGATGTCAATGAATATGCTGCTGAAGATTCCGGCATGGCTCCGTTCGTGTACGGGAATGAGCAGACCGCATTGGAGCATGTACTGCAAGAGGCCGACGGTCTTCAAGCAGACCGACTTTCCACCGGCGTTCGGTCCGCTGATGAGCAGGATGCGTTGCCGGCGGTTCAGTTCGATGTCCAATGGCACCACTTTCTTTCCGTGCTTGGCAAGCGAGAGCTGTAACAAGGGGTGGACAGCCGTAGTCCAGTCTATCAGTTGTTTCTTTTCCACCGTCGGCTTGATGGCTTTCGTCTGTATGGCAAAGTGGGCCTTGGCGCGGATGAAGTCGATTTCGGCCAAGAATTCGTAGGATTGCAGAATGTCGGGAATCATGGGACGCAGCGTGTTCGAAAACTCCGTCAGGATGCGGATGACTTCGCGTCGTTCTTCACCCTCCAATTCGCGTATGCGGTTGTTGGCCTCCACTACTTCAGCCGGTTCGATGAACACCGTTTTACCTGTGGCCGATTCATCGTGTACGATACCCCGTATCTTTCGCTTCAGTCCCGGTGCTACGGGGATTACCAGGCGGCCGTCGCGCAGGGTCGGAGTCACGTCCTTTTCCACCACTCCTTCCGATTGGGCATTGCGCAGGATACTGTTGAGGCTTCGCGAGATGCTGTTGGCTGTTTGCGCCAGTTCCCGACGGATGCGTAGCAGTTCGCTCGAAGCGTTGTCCTTGATTTTTCCGTATTTGTCCAGAATGGCATCAATCCGTCCGAGCAGCTGCGGATATACCATCACGTCACCGGCCAGTCGTCTCAGAGTGGGGTAGGGCGAGGCGCTTTCTTCCTCCTCTCCTTCTTCCGATGTGCGTTGCAGGAATCGTACAATACCATTGATGGTTTCAATGGAGCGGCGCAGGTCGAACAATTCCTGTTCGTTCATGTACATTCCCTCCACCCGGATACGTTTCAGCGATGGGCGTAGGTCATAGAAATATTGGTCGGGAAAGTCGTCTTCTTCTTCAATGATGCGGATGAATTCGCAAATCCGGTCCAATTGTTCGTGGATGGTGTCTGCCGAATCTGTAAATGCCATAGCTTCTACCCGCTCTGTCCCCAAAGTGCTCAGGCATTTCTCTTTCAGCAGTTGTCGTATCTGGTCAAAACCTATCTTTTGTTCAAAGTTCTGTGGATATATCATTCCTCTATACCTTATTATATTAATATAAGTTGGTGAGTTTACGTCTGCGTAATTCGTCAAAAGGATTGCTTTTGCATGTCTTACTCGTTGCTTTTGGCTCTTTATTTTTGGTTTTCCGAGTGCAAAAATACGATTTTTGAACTTTTTGAGCAAAAAAACACTGAATAATTTGCATGTTTCAAAAAGTCGCCGTACCTTTGCATCGCTTTTGAAAGGAAGTCCTCCTCCAAAGGAGTTTGGAAAGGTGGTAGAGTGGTCGATTACAGCGGTCTTGAAAACCGCCGTGCTGAGAGGCACCGGGGGTTCGAATCCCTCCCTTTCCGCCACAGAGCGCGATGAACAGTTTGTTCGTCGCGCTTTTTTTTGTATTCCTCTGTTTTATCCTTTTGAATGCCTCAACTAAATTCTTCTTCTTTTTCAGGAACAGTCCGAAAATTTGGTTGTATATAATTGGTTTACATGATGTCTCTATCATTTGCAGTGAAGAATGAAAGAGACGGCATAATTTACAACTCGGTTTTCGGACTGCCTTTCTCACGCAGCTTGCTCCATTGGCCGATACAGCTGGCTGCGATGGCCAACACAGCTGACTGTATCGGGCATCACAGCCAGCTGTGTGAAAAAGGGCAATTCTGACACGGGACGGAGATATTATATCATACGGCATTATTTTTTTCGTTTCACATACATCTGTATATGTTGCATCGTGTAATCTCATGTGCTATTTCCGACTGGATAAATGTCTTGCTCGTAGATTCCTTGTTTATTATTCCTTACATCCTTTGGTAATAATTCCCATATTTTTATTTCCTCTCTATTTCATCTGAGGAGGATGCTTCGTAACGGGACGTTTTTTGTATATATATGCAATGCCCGAAGGTCGTAAAACAGAACACGGGAAGTGCGTGTGCACATGTGCCGCCAGCCGTGTGCACACGGTCGGCTGAGTTTCTTCAGACACTCTACTATAGGTTGTGCTTACGGGCAATAGAGGGTGTGCACACGGTCAGGAGGGGATGTGATTGAAAACAGGTGAAATGCATAATTATACAATCCGGTTGTATATTTATGCAAAATTGACCGCATGAGAATCGCGTATATGCACGCAATTTTCCTTACGGATAAAAATACGCGAAAATTCTGAATGGATGATAAACGGTTGATGATCAGCCTTGTGATGAGGCAACCTCAGCCTTGGGATAAGCCCACCTTATCCCATGGTTGAGGTTGCTAAGAAAAGATGTATTTCTGATTTCTTTACAGATGTAGAAGAATTGTCGTTACAAATGGTGTCGGTGTCTGCGAATTGGGTTTTGAATCCCAAAATTGTTTGCGGTAATCCGCTTCATCTGCATCTGATATTTACTGATTCTCCATGAATCCCTGCTTTTTCAGGACATCGAGGAGGGCTGCCGACATGGCCACATTGGCTTCGCGAGTGTAGCGGATGTCGGTGAAGATTTGGGCCAGTGTTTCCTTGTGGTTGATTTCCACAAAGTGCAGGTTTTCGGGCAAGGCCTCCTTGGGAGTGTAGTGGCGGTCGATGTCTGCGGGAGTATAGTCATGGTAAGTCTCTTGGTGGACAAACGAGGCCAAGGGGAGACGGTCGGTCTGTGGCGGACACTCGTCAGGCCAACCTACGGTGATGGTGGCTACGGGCACTACCAGTTTGGGCAGGCTGAGAGTGTCGATTATCTGTCCGGCATTATAGATGGTGGTGCCCAGATAGCAAATGCCCAAGCCTTTTTCTTCGGCCAAGTTGCAGAAGTTCTGGCAAAGAAGCAGTGCATCGCTTGCTGCATTCATAAAGGAAAGGAAATTGTCGTATCCTGGGTCGGCTTTGCGGCAGCGGCACCATTGCGAGGTGCGGTTGAAGTCGGCACAGAAGGTCAGTACTACTGGTGCTCCCTTCACCATCGGTTGGTTGAAGTGTGCGGGTGCGAGACGCTCTTTCATTGCTTCGTCGCGTGTCACCACCACACTGTACAGTTGCAAGTTACCCATTGTCTGTGCCCGCGCTGCCGTTTCCAACAATTCGTCCAACAAGGGGGCAGGAATCTCTTCGTTCTTATATTTGCGGATGCTCCGCCGGTTCTTGATTGTTTCCATATATCTTTTTGTTTTTAGGTTCAGTAGTACAAAAATACATTTTTTCTCCGACACGTCAAAGAATGTCACCGTTCTCTTCCAACCGCAATCTTGATGGCCGGACTATTTCCTACAGTCAGGATGTGTATCGGAGCAGGGGATAGTTTCAGACGTACCGTTTCGCCCGTGGAACGTGCTGTGGCAACGGGGAGACCCTGTGTGTTGTACAGGCGGATGATATCGCCGGGCTGTGTGCCGCTGATGTTCAGATGGTCACCATCGGAAGTCCAGGTCCAGCGGGGGACGGTGGCAATTGGTATGCCTGAGATGGTTTCTGTCTGTAGCTCAATGTCCATTCTGGTGCAGGCTGGCATGTTGAAGGTGTATTCGTTTTGGGTAATAGTCTTCTTGGTGGTTCCTCCCTCGTAAATGATTGTAATCTTCCAACTTTTGAAATGGGTAGAGTCGGTGGTGGGGAAGGCTTTGAGTGTTACAGGGCGTCCGGCGAAGAACTTTCCGTTAAATGTGCCTGTGGAGAGTGGAATGTCGTTAAACTCTATCTGTATGCCACCCGATGGGGCTTGAGTGGTGGCAGGGGTGATGGTCAGGGGAGTGGGACTTCCCAAGGTGAAGTAATCGGCCATTTGTTGGTAGAAGTAATTGGAGCGTTGGGAGAGCCAGTTGTTGACGTGAGCCAGTTCGTCGGCATAGTTGGGCCACCATTCATTGAACAGTTTGCGGTGGTAGGGGTATTCGTATTCAATTTCGCTGTACATGGATTGCAGCAGCTCCCATGTGGTTGGGTGGTTCATGAAATCGCCCATGTAGATGGCGGCGCGGTCTATGAAGTCCCGCTTGAAGTCGGAATCTTCCATCAGGCGGCGGAAGAGGCGGGTGGCATCGCTGTTGTTTCCCCAGTCACGGTCGGGATCGTAGCCAGGGGTGAATATCCATTGTAGGGTGTTGTAGTTGGGTTGCGAACCGTACAGTCCTAATCCGAAGTCGGTGTCTTTGGCTATAAACCTCCAGCGTCCGCCTTCGGTGCGCGGGCGCCACAGGACGACATTATTCCCAGGGAAATCCTGATTGTTGTAGTAGAGGTTCATAATCATCAGGTTGGCAAATTCTGTGCAGTCCATCCATTTCTCGTACTCGGTACGGGTGTGTCCGTGTTCGGTATAGAATGCGCGGAAAGCATCGTAGTTGTCCCATGTTCCTTCCTTCAGCTCTCCCCAGTTTTCAATCATGTCAATGTCCTCTAATCCGTTGTAGTGGGTATAGATGTTGTCGGCATTGCTCCGTTCGCGGATGTTGAGTATGCCCTTGTAGATACCATTAATATATACGATGGCCGGTTGCCAAGCCTGCCAATCGAGGTCGGTGTGGGTGGCCATGTTGCGCTGGATGACTGCGTCGCGCATGTAGAGATAGTCGAAATCGTTGCCGGCATTGCGCAGGGCAAAGGATTTGAATTCGTCGGCTCCAGGGCGTTGATCTGGAAAGAATTCGTATCTGAACCGTTTGGGACCGAACCGCTTGTGTGCATACAATGCCAGTGACTTCAGGGCGTGATCGCGTGAGGCCGCTCCAAAGATGCGTGTTTCGCACAGTTGGTTGAGCTGGCTCGCTTGTTTGGCAGCAGTGAAGAATTCCAGATTGACGGGGCGGCGCCAGTCGTGTTGGTAGTTCTTCTTCTCCGGGTTGTAGGTGCCTGCGACCAAAATGCCTTTTTTCTCGTCGTAGAAATAGCTGTCGTCAGACGTGATGGAGAACACGGGTAGTGTCATCTCCCGTGAGAGGAAAATGTAGGAGTGGGTGGTGGAGCGTGGCGAGAGCCATCCTTCGCAGAATAGCTTGGCACGGATGACGGTTGTGGAGCTGAGGGCAATGCGTGAAGTGTAGATTTTGCTTTCTTGGGTCGGCTCACTGCCGTCGGTCGTGTAGCGTATGACGCATCCTTCGGGAGCATCTTCGGGTAGTGACAGGGTGAGGGTGAGGTATCGGGGCTTGCCGTTGGGCATCACCATTCCCTCTTGACTGAACACGGGTTCACCCAACAGTCTGTCACACGTAGTGCCGCAGTTGCTTTCGCCCGGGGTGGGGGTGGGCAGGTGTCCCCATTCGTCTGAAGCGTCGTTTTTCCGTCCGTAGGCAATGTTGGGAGCCGGTTGCTTGGGCAGGTCGCTAATCCTGTCAGCTATGATGTTCTTGTTCTTGAACAGATATACGCATCCTCCTTTTCCGGATTCTAACCGGAAATCCGTGTGTATGTCGGAGGCCACCTTGTCGCAATAGATGAGGTAGTGCCTGTTGGCATCGAGATACGTGTTGGGAAGTTGCCAGGCTTCGTCGGGATTGTTGGATATTCCAATCTTGAAATTGTTCAAATTGACAGGCTTGTCTGATGCGTTGTAAAGTTCTACCCACGAATCGGGGAAGTCGTTCAGATTGTCCATCAGGCAGTCTATGTTTGACTGCATCACTTCATTGATGATGAGCTGTGCCTGTGCCTGAAACCAACATGTAGCATTCAGGAGGCAGAAGGTCAGAACGTGTGCAAAGGTCCTTTTCATAGGCAGAGGGAAAATGAGAACAAGTTCAAATTGCAGGTGATGAAAATCCTCTCAGATTCTTTTTTTACAAGATATTAGAGGAGGAAGTCCCTTATTCTCTTATCATGAAGAATGAGAAGTTCACACTGCCGTAGGCACGGTGTTCAACAAAATAGGGATGGGTGGTGAAAGAATGGTCTTTGCCATGTTCCAGCACCAAAAGACCGGTTTCCCGCTTCAACAATCCGCTTTCGATGATGCGGTCAGGGATTTCGGGCAGTTCCTTCAATGCATAGGGAGGGTCGGCAAAAATAAAATCGAAAGACTCGCCACCTCCACGGCTGATATACTTCAGAGCATCGCCCAATATGGGGATACACTTGTCGGTCTTTACCTGTTGCATTACGTCGCAGATGAACGCATGGTGACGCCTGTCTTTTTCTACCGACACTACGCGGTCACACCCGCGGGACACCAATTCGATACTGATACTACCTGTGCCGGCAAACAGGTCGAGGGCTACTGTGCCGTCCTCGAAATCGAGGTATCCACCCAAAACATTGAAGAGATTCTCTTTGGCAAAGTCGGTAGTAGGACGTGCCTTGAAGGTGCGGGGCACTTCGAAACGCCGGCGCTTGTATATTCCACTGATAACACGCATAGTACTGGGTCTTTAATAATGTTTATGGTAAAAATATTACAACCCACAATGCCACAGGGCTAACAGGTCGTAGGGGACTTGCTCATTCTGAGCCATTTCGGAGCGGTTAAATTCTGCTATGGGATTAACCACTGTCACTTGTTTGATGAACTTTTGCAATTCGCTGAAGACTTGCTCCTTGTGAGATGAACCATTTCCTATGAGATAAAGTTCGTCCTGCTTTTGCTTCAAACCTAATGAATTCCACGCATGAAGGGTATAATAGACACAATCCTCTGCATCGCGACAGGCAAAGGTGTTGACAAGAAGTGGGTGTCCGTGTTCAAATACGAGTATGTCCATACGCCGTCGTCCTAAACAGATATATGTTTTCCGAGGACCTGCCATGCGGCTCCGAGTTGTCAACTGTTCGATGACGGGGCTGATACTGGCCCATATACGGCCTGTGGGGAAGAGTTCTTTCAAAAGGGTATGAGCGCTTCGCTCCATGGAGAAAAGTACCACGATGTTGCTTCTGTCCAAAACATTGTATAAGACGGTTTCACCAGGGCGTAACTGATGCAGATGTCCGAAAATGACATCTGCCTGATCGTCTTCAAAGATTTCCAAGGGGACGGTTGCATATTTGCCCGCAACATCCATCAATATGTCCGTTCGCCGGAAACCGCCATCCCGATAGGGAAACTCCGAGCCACGTTCCAACAGCTGTTTTACATTGGCTGCCAACGAAATGTGCGGTTCAATCTGCAAGGAGGTGTATTCAAACGTAGCCTGTCCTCCTTCGGTGGTCGGACGACACTTGGTACAAAAAGAAAATCCATCCGCACTCAAGCGGATGGACAATCTGTCAAACAAAGGTAATGCAGTCATTCCTTCGATATTCTTTTTTAAACTCTGTGTGTAAGCGGATATTACTCCCAGTTTCCTGCGTTGTTGTTGGGTTCTTCCACATCACCCACCTTCAAACCGCAGTAACGGCCGAGCTTGTCCTGCTTATCAATCAGATTCAACAACTCCTGTTCATTCAAGCCGCTGAGATATACTTCATACGGAGTACGTGCCTCAAACAAATAGAGCGGTGTACCTGAACGGGTAGAGTCAACACGTGTCTCCAACTCGAACTTGGCTCCGTTTCCGAAGGGAACGTAGCAGAGTGAATCTGCATTGAAATCCTTTCCATAGATAGAGTCTTTCAGGCTCACGAACATAGTGTCGCGGCTGAAGCCTTCCAAACCTGCCTTCTTTACATCGTTCCACTTGCCGGTCTTGCGGGCTTTTTCAATCATTTCAACGGCCTTGCGCTCGGTCATTCCGTTTTCCAACTGCTCATCGGTCAACTCGCCTTCCTTCTTCACGATAGGCAATTGAGCCGTTTTAACAAAGGCTACCAACGAATCAATGTCATCGCAATAACCTGCCATGGTAATGTTACGATAATTTACCTGTGCATCGCGGATGTTAATCAAACTTGCAATCACGTGTTTCTCTCTCGCATCTCTTGCCTTGTCAAACTCGATAGGTCCCATGATGCTGCCATAGCAGAGGTAAAGCAAAGCCACTGCACAGAGGGCCAAAACAGAATTAATTAATACTTTCATGATATAATATAATTTTTTTAGTTTATATTCGTGCCGCAAAAATAGAAATAATAAATCTAATTAACGAAGGTTCTCGTCTTTTTTTAGTTCAAAATTATGCTAAACCACTATTTTGTAGAGCAATTTAAGGCTTTTTTAAGTTTTAAGCCCACCGAAGAACAAGTCAAAGCCATCGAAAAACTGGCTCACTTCATCACATCGGGTCATCGGGATGAGGTGTTTATTCTGCGCGGATATGCAGGAACGGGAAAAACGTCCCTCATCGGTGCTCTTGTCCGTTTGCTTGATGCATTGGAGCAGAAGGTTGTTTTGATGGCTCCAACTGGACGTGCAGCTAAAGTTTTTTCGCAACATGCCAACCATATTTCTCACACAATTCACAAAAAAATCTACCGTCAGAAAAGATTCTCGGGTGAAGAGGGGGAATACACACTCATGGAAAACCTGAACAAGCATACGCTGTTCTTGGTGGACGAGGCTTCTATGATATCCAATGAAGGGGTATCCAGAAACTTTTTTGGTACAGGACGTCTGCTGGATGATTTGATACAATACGTCTATTCTGGCGAAGGTTGCAGGCTGATGCTGATAGGAGACACGGCGCAATTGCCTCCTGTGGGCGAAGAGTACAGTCCGGCTCTTTCCCAACCGGCACTGGAGGGGTATGGATTGACGGTGCACGACATGGAACTGACCCAAGTGGTTCGTCAACTTGAATCTTCAGGTATATTGTTTAACGCTACCCAACTGCGCCACTTGATAGCCAACGACGAAGGATACGGATTGCCCCAAGTGAAATTGAACGGATTTGCCGACATACGCTACCTGCCAGGAAGCGAACTGATAGAGGCGTTAGAGCAAAGCTATGCCCAAGTGGGGGTAGATGAAACGATGGTTATCTGTCGGAGCAACAAACGTGCTACTATATATAATAATGGTATAAGGAACCGCATCCTTTATCGGGAAGAGGAGTTGAGCGGAGGTGATGTGGTGATGATAGCCAAGAACAACTATTTTTGGGCGGAGGAGTACAAGGAACTGGACTTCATTGCCAACGGTGATATAGCTGTGGTGCAGCGCGTCCGTCGCGAACGGGAGTTGTATGGTTTCCGCTTTGTAGATGCTATCCTCCAATTCCCCGACTATGATGACATGGAGATTGAAGCCACCATTCTGCTTGATACCTTACAAAGCGATTCTCCAGCCTTGACACGCGAGCAGAGTGAACATCTGTTTGCTTCCGTCATGGAAGATTATGCCGATATCCCCTTGAAAAAAGACCGTATAAAGAAACTGAAAAGTGACCCATACTTCAATGCCCTGCAAGTGAAATATGCCTATGCCATCACTTGTCATAAGGCACAAGGCGGACAATGGCAACACATATACATCGATCAAGGATATATGACCGAAGATATGTTGACGCCTGATTATTGCCGCTGGCTGTACACGGCATTTACCCGAGCTACCCAAACGCTGTATTTGGTAAATTTTCCGAAAGAGCAAATTAAACAAGAAATGTGAACAAAGCCCTTCCAAGGGCTAAAAAATATTAACGATACCACATTTTTCAACAACTTTATACATCTTTTTTGTACTTTTGAGGAATCAAAACAAACGGAATCTAACGAATTGAAACATAACTATGAACAAACCTACCAAATGGGGCCTTGTCGGTGTCATCGTCATCGGATTGGCCGGTTGGGGTATTTGGTCACAAATGCCCAAGGAAAATGAAGAACTGCAATTGGCAGACAAAGTGAAAAACACAGGAGGCGGACGTAAAGCCTTGAACGTAACGGCTGAAGTTATCAAACCCCGTTCATTGACAGACGAGATAGTGGTAACCGGTCGTTTGATACCCGACGAAGAGGTTGACCTCTCGTTCGAGAGTTCGGGCAAAATCATTAGCATCAATTTTACAGAAGGAACCCATGTTGTCAAGGGGGAACTGTTGGCCAAAGTGAACGACGGCCCTCTACAGGCGCAGTTGAAAAAGTTGGAGTCGCAGCTCCAGTTGGCGCAAGACCGTGTGTATCGCCAAAGCGCCCTGTTGGAAAAAGATGCGGTAAGTAAGGAAGCCTACGAGGAGGCACAGACAAACTTGGCTTCGCTGAAAGCTGACATTGAATTGGTAAAGGAGAATATTGCACAGACAGAATTGCGTGCCCCGTTTGACGGAATCATCGGTTTGCGTCAAGTGAGTGAGGGTGCATTCGCTTCTACGGGTACCATCGTGGCTACCCTTACCAAGATTACCCCCTTGAAGATTGAATTTGCCGTACCTGAGCGATACACCACTTCGGTAAAGCCCGGCATGAATTTGACTTTCAGTGTCGAAGGACAATTGGATCGCTTGGATGCCAAAATATATGCGACCGAGTCGAAGGTTGACCTGACGACACACACATTCCCTGTCCGTGCCCTTTATCCTAATTCGAACGGCAAACTCTTTCCTGGCCGCTTCACCAATATCCATTTGAAAACATTGGAAATCCCTGAAGCGATTTCTATTCCTACCGAATGTATTGTGCCGGAAATGGGTGTAGATAAAGTATTTCTTTATAAGAATGGTAAGGCACAACCTGTGTCTATCACCAAAGGTATTCGCAACGAGGCCCGTGTACAGGTTTTGCAAGGTCTTTCCTATGGCGACACCATCATCACATCAGGTACCATGCAGCTACGCACAGGCTTGGCCGTGACACTGGACGAAGTGAACTGATGATTGGCTGCCAATTGTCAGTCAATTGAATTCATCATCAGTTCGAGCAAAGCTCTCATCAGCTTCGCAGTCATAATTTATAATTCGTAATTTATTATTCAAACATGAATATTTCAGAACTTAGCATACGCCGCCCGGTGCTATCTACCGTAATGACGCTGATAATCCTGCTGTTCGGACTTATCGGCTACAACACATTGGGTGTGCGCGAATATCCGTCGGTGGACAACCCCATCATCTCGGTGAGCTGTTCCTATCCGGGAGCCAATGCCGACGTGATTGAAAACCAAATTACCGAACCCCTTGAACAGAACATCAACGGTATCCCGGGCATCCGCTCGCTGACCAGTGTCAGCAGTCAGGGTAGCAGCCGCATCACCGTAGAGTTTGAACTTTCCGTTGACCTGGAAACGGCAGCCAACGACGTGCGCGACAAGGTATCACGTGCCCAACGTTTCCTTCCCCGCGACTGCGACCCTCCCACCGTGTCGAAGGCTGATGCCGATGCCATGCCTATCCTGATGGTGGCCATCCAGAGCAACAAACGCTCGTTGCTGGAAATCAGCGAAATTGCCGACCTTACGGTGAAGGAACAGTTGCAGACCATCCCCGACGTGAGCGGTGTGAGCATTTGGGGAGAAAAAAGATACTCCATGCGTTTGTGGCTCGACCCCATCAAGATGTCGGGTTACGGAGTCACTCCGATGGATGTGAAAAACGCTGTAGATATGGAAAACGTGGAGCTCCCTTCGGGCAGCATCGAGGGTAACACCACTGAATTGAGCATCCGTACATTGGGACTGATGCACACGGCACAGGAGTTCAACGATCTGATTATCAAGGAAGACAAAGGCCGCATTGTCCGCTTCAGCGACATCGGACGTGCCGAAGTGGAAGCCCGCGACATCAAGAGCTACATGAAGATGAACGGTGTGCCTATGGTGGGCGTGGTAGTAATCCCCCAACCGGGTGCCAACCACATCGAGATTGCGGACGCTGTGTATGAGCGCATGAAGACCATGGAAAAAGACCTTCCCGAAGATGTGAAGTACACCTACGGTTTCGACAACACGAAGTTCATCCGTGCCTCCATTGCTGAGGTGGAAGAGACGGTATATGTGGCCTTCCTGTTGGTAATGGTCATCATCTTCCTGTTCTTGCGCGACTGGCGCGTCACGTTGGTGCCTTGTATCGTAATCCCCGTATCACTCATCGGTTCGTTCTTCATCATGTACATCTGTGGATTCTCCATCAATGTGCTGTCCATGCTGGCGGTGGTGCTGGCTGTAGGTCTGGTGGTGGACGATGCCATCGTTATGACGGAGAATATCTACATCCGCATCGAACGTGGCATGAACCCCATGGAGGCGGGTATCGAAGGTTCAAAAGAGATATTCTTTGCCGTCATCTCCACTACGGTGACACTGGTGGCGGTGTTCTTCCCCATCGTCTTCATGGAGGGTATGACGGGACGCCTCTTCCGCGAGTTCAGCTTCGTGGTATCGGGTGCGGTCATCATCTCTTCGTTTGCCGCCCTCACCTTCACGCCCATGTTGGCCACCAAGCTGTTGAAGAAGCGCGAACAGAAGAACTGGTTCTACCGCAAGACAGAGCCTTTCTTTGAAGGACTGAACAACATCTATGCCCACGGATTGGACTTTTTCTTGCGTTACCGTTGGATTGCCATTATCATCTTCGTTGTCACATTAGGAATTATCGGTTGGCTATGGAATGCCGTACCTTCGGAAATGGCCCCGCTTGAAGACCGCTCGAAAATCAGTATCAGCACCCGAGGCCCTGAGGGTATCACCTACGAGTTTATCCGCGACTATACCGAGGACATCAATACATTGGTTGATTCTCTGGCAGGCGATGTACCGGCCATCACAGCCCGTGTGTCCAGCGGTTCGGGTAATGTCCAACTGACATTGAGCGACATCCGCGACCGTGACTACACCCAGATGGAATTGGCTGAAAAAATTTCAGCCGCCGTGCGTAAAAAGACCAAAGCCCGTGCCTTTGTACAGCAACAGTCAACCTTCGGCGGACGACGCGGAGGTATGCCTGTACAATACGTACTCCAGGCCACCAACATCGAGAAGTTGGAAGAGGTGTTGCCCAAGTTTATGGAAAAGGTGTATGAAAGCCCCGTCTTTCAGATGGCAGACGTTGACTTGAAGTTCAGCAAACCCGAAGCACGCATCAACATCAACCGCGACAAAGCCAGTGTGATGGGCGTAAGCACACGCACCATTGCCCAAACCTTGCAATACGGTTTGGCCGACCAGCGTATGGGATACTTCTACATGAACGGCAAGCAGTACGAAATTGTGGGTGAAATCAACCGCCAGCAACGCAACAAGCCTGTTGATTTGAAATCAATCTATGTGCGTAGCAATACTGGAGAGATGATACAGATGGACAACCTCATCGAATTGGAAGAGGGTATTGCTCCGCCGAAACTCTACCGCTACAACCGTTTTGCCTCGGCTACTGTATCAGCCGGATTGGCTGATGGGAAAACCATCGGCGACGGATTGGACGAAATGGACCGCATAGCTGAAGAGGTGTTGGACGACACTTTCCGCACCGCCCTCTCGGGCGACTCAAAGGAGTATCGCGAGAGTTCTTCCAGTCTGATGTTTGCCTTCATCCTTGCCTTGGTACTCATCTATCTGATTCTGGCTGCCCAGTTCGAGAGTTTCAAAGATCCGCTTATCATCATGTTCACCGTACCGTTGGCCGTAGCCGGAGCACTCATCTTCATGGCCATCGACGGACAAACGATGAACATCTACAGCCAAATCGGTATCATCATGCTCATCGGACTGGTTGCCAAGAATGGTATCCTTATCGTTGAATTTGCCAACCAGCGGCAAGAGGGTGGCGAAAATCGTTTCGACGCCATCCGTCTGGCCGCTATCCAGCGCTTGCGTCCCATTCTGATGACCAGTGTGTCTACCATTCTTGGCCTTGTACCTTTGGTGTATGCCACAGGCGAAGGAGCCAACGGACGTATCGCCATGGGTGTGGCTGTAGTGGGCGGAATGTTGGTATCCACTCTGCTTACTCTCTTCGTAGTGCCGGCCATCTACCTGTATATATCTACTGACCGGTCAAAGAAAGTTAATAAATAAGGTAAAAGAAACATGAAACCAAACCATATCATCAAAAATATCTGCTTGGGTGTGGCACTGGCCGGTGCCACCTCCCTGCAGGCACAACACATCTATACGCTGGAATCGTGCCTCGAAGAGGGATTGCAGAACAACTACTCGCTGCGCATCGTGCGCAACGAAGAGCAGGTGAGTCACAACAATGCCACCATTGCCAATGCCGGATACCTGCCCACATTGGACCTGAGTGCCGGATACAGTGGTTCGCTGGACGACACTGACACCAAACTGCGCTCTACGGGCGAAACGGTGAGTGAAAACGGAGTATTCGACCAGACGCTCAATGCCGGATTGTCGCTCAACTGGACCATCTTCGACGGATTGGGCATACAGGCCAAGTACGAACGGTTGAAGGAACTGGAGCGGCAAGGTGAAACACAGACGCGCATCGCCATCGAGGACTTCATTGCCACCCTTTCAGCCGAATACTACAACTTTGTACAACAGAAAATCCGACTGAAGAATTTGCGCTATGCGGTATCGCTCTCCCGTGAGCGCCTGCGTATCGTTGAGGCCCGATACAACATTGGTAGCTTCTCGCGCCTCGACCTCCAACAGGCACGTGTCGATTTCAATGCCGACCAGGCATCCTTCATCAAGCAACAGGAATTGCTCCACACCTCACGCATCCGCCTGAACCAACTGATGGCCGTGCGCGACATGAACGGTCCCGTCATCGTGAAGGATACGCTCATTATCCCCAACACCATGCTCCGCTTCGAACAGTTGTGGAACAACACGTTGCGCACCAACGCCTCGTTGTTGAAGGCCGAGCAGAACCAGACGTTGGCCAAGTTGGACCAGAAGACTGTGTTGAGCCGCAACTATCCCTATGTGAAGGCCAATGCCAGCTATGGCTACACCCACAACAAGTATGAAATGGGAGCCAATCAGAGCCGCGACAATTTAGGATTGAAATTCGGTGTCACCGTAGGCATCAACATCTTCAATGGCAACAAGCGGCGCGAGAGCCGCAATGCCCGTCTGGCTGTGGAGAATGCCCGTTTGGAGCGTGAGGAGTTGGAACAAAGTCTGCGTGCCGACCTGATGAACCTGTGGCAAGCCTACCAAAACAATCTCGACCTGTTGCAACTGGAACGTGACAACCTGATTGCCGCCCGCGACAACTACGAGATTGCCCGTGACCGCTACTTGTTGGGCGACCTCTCAGGTATCGAGATGCGCGAAGCACAGAAAAGCCTGTTGGATGCCGAAGAGCGCATCCTCTCTGCTGAGTACGATACCAAGATGTGCGAAATATCCCTCCTCCAAATCAGCGGAGGCATCACAGACTATTTGGGTTCGGGCTGGTAAGCGCAAAGCGGTATAGGAGAAGGAACTGGTTAAACATAAATTTAGGAGGTTGTGTCAAAATGCAACCATTCAATTTTAGGCGCGGATTTCGCGGATTGTACGGATTTTAATCAGTCTTATACCTAAAAAAGTGTAATTTATCCGTGAAATCCGTGAAATCCGCGCCTGAATTTATTTTGACTTCCTAAAAGTTTTGAATGGCATCATTTGAGCGCACTTCCTACTGTCTGTCACGTCTTGCTGAGAAATCCTCATAAAGAGCAACAGGCCCTAAGTGCCACATCTTTGTTTTTTCTATTTCTAATTCCCGATATGTTTCAGACTGATAGATTCTTTTAATGGCCTCTACCATACTAATACCTTCATCCTCCATCAGCATGTCAACCATCCAACTTATTTTGGACGGAAGGAAGAGATAGAGATTTTGCTGTGTTACATTCAGATTCATAAGTTCACCTCCTTTGCTTGGATAAAAGTCAACGCTTGTAATGCCGCTGTAGAATGAAGCAAGTATTGGTCAACAAGTCTATACGTCTTCAATTCTTTAATCAGAGTTTGCTTGTCAAGCACTCCTCCCTCATAAAGTGCAAATGCGGCATACACCCGGTCGTTTGCTACAGGACCATAAACTATATCATAAGAGTGGACAAAATCCTTATTCGTCCGATTAGCCATTACAAAATCCAGCCATTCCTCTGTTGGTTCGTCAAATGACAGTTGGTTCAACCCTTTAACTTTATCTTTGTTTAAAGTATATTCATTGACATAACCTCTTATGGCTTTATGCTCTTCCATCCTGCGTTTGACCCATGCTTCTGCCTGTTCATACGAGGTGGTTGTATAAAAACCGGAACCGTAATCCAAAGTACGGTTAGAAGGGCGGATTTCTGGAGTTTCCACCCGTTCCAAACGTTCATGATATACTGTTATCATTCTTTTGTTTTTCTTAGCTGGATAAATTCATCAATATCAGCCATAATCCATTGACGGCTTTGTGTATGCAGAATCTCGTAATGTTCATTCAGGTATTCCAATACGCCATAACCATTCAGTACCGAAAGCGTTTCAGTACCAGTCAATCCCTTTTCAGTTTTGTATTGCTCTACGCAAAAAGAGATAAAATAAGCGATGTCCTGTGCCCTCTTGTTCATTATAGCGTAATGACAATATTCTTTTTGTGCAAAAATAGATATTCTTTTTCATTCAGACAAGAAAAGGGACAATAAGTTCAAAATTAGAAGGTGTGTCGAAATGTAGCCATTCCAGATTTTAGGCGCGGATTACGCGGATAAATTATACTCTTTCGGGTATATATTTTATTTAAGTTTCGCAAGTAGATTTATGCCGTATTCTTCTTTGTACATAGTTTTTTGATAACGGCAATTTTCTCGTTGTCATTAGCAATCATCCGGATGATTTCTTCTTCATCTGCCGAAAACAAGTCCGCAATAGCAGCCACTATCTTCAAGATCAAGTCCCAAATTCTTTCGGTTACGGACAGTTCCATTGTTCCGTTGATGGTTTGGTTGAACAATCCTCCTATAGTTTCATAGGCTTCAAACCTCTTGATGAAAGAAAGGATATTGTACTGCATCATGGTCAGGCTGACGCTTGCTATCTGCGAA
>JAFXDG010000047.1 GCA_017521285.1 Bacteroidaceae bacterium
GGGGAGAGATGGGGTTGGTGGGGTTAATGGGAGGGATGGGAATCCGCGACGGGAAGCGCGGAGATAGAATTTTTAACCGGTTGGGGAAAATGTTTTTCCGGACGGGGGAGGAAAAAGGACCAGGTAATAGGAGAAAAAAAGGGCCGCTAAAGCCCTTTTTTCTTTGCTTCATCCCAAAGGGTGTCCATTTCTACGAGAAAAAACACCTCCCAGGGATTAATATTTTGGATAACACTATTTACTCACCTCAACAATGCGGGTTGGCGCCATAGTGGCATTACGAAGTTCTATTTGGCGAACAACATTGTCTGCCAAAGCAGCGAAGGCTTGACCTGTCAGAGTATCATCATTGAGAGCGACGGGCAGCCCATTGTCTCCTCCTTCGCAGATACTTTGTACAATGGGTATTTGCCCAAGGAGAGGAACATTCATCTCCCCAGCCAATCGCTTGGCACCTTCACGCCCGAAAAGATAGTACTTATTTTCAGGCAATTCGGCAGGAGTAAACCAAGCCATATTTTCAACCAATCCAAGAATGGGGACATTCACTTTATCATTGGTGAACATATTGATTCCCTTACGTGCATCAGCCAAAGCCACTTCCTGAGGAGTACTGACAACAACAGCTCCTGTGATGGCCAGATTCTGTACAATAGTGAGATGAATATCACTAGTACCTGGAGGGAGATCGATAAGGAAATAATCGAGGGCTCCCCAATTTGCATCAGCGATAAGTTGTTTCAAGGCATTGCTAGCCATACCTCCACGCCAAAGAGTGGCTTGGTCAGGATCAACAAAGAAACCAATGGAAAGAAGTTTCAATCCGTACTTCTCTACAGGAATGATAAGATCCCTTCCATCAATGGTTTCTGCATAGGGACGCGCATCCTCCACTTGAAACATCTTAGGTACAGACGGGCCGAAAATATCAGCATCAAGCAGACCTACATTGTAGCCCTTCTTAGCCAAAGCTACGGCCAAATTAGCAGCAACGGTACTCTTTCCAACCCCACCCTTACCAGAGGATATGGCTATAATATTTTTTACCTCAGGCAATAGGAAACCAGGCTCAGGACGAGCTTGTTGGATAGTCTTGACAGAGATATTACCCACTATATCAACCCCCTTATCCACATACGTAAGGATAGCCGTTTCGGCTGCTTTGATAATAGATTTCATAAAAGGGTCTGTAGGTTTCTCAAAAATGAGAGAGAAGGATACTTTCATGCCATCAATACGGATGTTGTCTTCCACCATACCAGCTTCAACGATGTTTTTTCCTGTGCCAGGATAACGCACGGTGGCTAATGCATCGAGTATCAATTTAGGATATAATGTCATATTACTTCTGCTTTTTTAATTCATTTACTTGTAGTCAATCCACTTCGCTTACTCCGGTTATAGCTACGGTAATCATCCAATTCGATTTCTATATCTGGCTCTTGGAGTTCTCCATCTTGTGGCAAATGGAATTTCAGATATTTGATATTCAAGCCTCTGTCGAGCCATTGCTGCTCGTAATAGGTCCGAATGGAAAGGATATTGTCCACAAGACCACTATGATACAAATCATCGGTTGAAAACTCTACGGGCAAATGATTATGCTCTACCATATACTTTGTATAAGTAAACATAAAGTTACTGTCCGTCTTCAAATGGATAAGACCATTATCAGTTAGGAAACGACGATAGCGAGACATGAAATAGGTGGATGTCAATCGCTTGGTAGCCTTCTTCATCTGTGGGTCACTAAAAGTGAGCCATATTTCACCAACTTCCTCCGGAGCAAAGAAACGATCGATAATCTCTATGTTGGTACGCAAGAATGCCACGTTCTTCAATCCTTCATGAAGCGACTCGGTAGCTCCACTCCACATACGTGCCCCCTTGATATCAACTCCAATAAAATTCTTATCGGGGAAAAGGCGTGCCAAGCCAACGGTATATTCGCCTCGCCCACAACCTAATTCAAGTACAATAGGATGATTGTTGTGGAAAAATTGCTCGTTCCATCGACCTTTCATTTCAAAAGGCACTTCATCGGCCACCGAAAAAGGATATTCGAAAACATGGGGATAGGCCGCCATATCGGCAAACTTTGCCAGTTTTCCTTTACTCATATTCTTAGTTTTAATAGTTACAAAGACATCCCGATATCTTACTCAGAGACCCACGTGAGTCTTTGACAACGATTCACGTGGGTCTAAACTTTTATTATTCTACAATTGTCACCCATCCATGTGTATCGGGTTCATCCCCATATTGGATAGCGCGCAATTTGGTATAGAGTTTAGTACTAATGGGACCGGGTTTTCCATCCTTAGCAATGACGTATGAGTGATTATTCTCAGGATCGTCAATACGCTCGATAGGACTGATAACCGCTGCCGTACCACAAGCTCCAGCTTCTTCAAAAGTCGTCAGTTCTTCTTCAGGAATAGCACGTCTCTCCACCTTCAAGCCCAAATCCTCGGCCAATTGCATGAGACTTTTGTTAGTAATAGAGGGAAGAATACTGGTACTAAGTGGTGTAATGTAAGTATTATCCTTGATACCGAAGAAGTTAGCAGCACCACATTCGTCTATATATTTCTTTTCCTTAGCATCGAGGTAAAATTCAGCCGAGTAACCAGCTTCGTGAGCCTCTTTACTAGCACGGAGGCTTGCCGCATAATTTCCGCCCACCTTATAAATACCTGTACCAAGCGGAGCCGCGCGGTCGTACTTGCGGGTAATCACGTAAGGAGTAGTAGCAAAACCACCCTTGAAATAAGGACCTACGGGAGTAACGAAGATGAGGAACAAATATTCACCAGCAGGCTTTACTCCGACCTGAGGTCCTGTACCGATAAGCAACGGACGGATGTAGAGTGACGCACCGCTTTCATAAGGAGGAACAAAGCGCTCATTCAGTTTAATAACCTTCTTCACCATCTCGGCAAACAACTCTGTCGGCATTTCGGGCATCAGGATACCACGACAAGTACTCTGCAGACGAGCCGCATTTTCGTCGAGACGGAAGACACGAATCTTACCGTCCTTTCCACGGAAAGCTTTCAATCCTTCAAAAGCCTCTTGTCCATAGTGCAAACAAGTAGCCGCCATGTGGAGGGGAATAGTCTCCTCACTGCACACTTCAACTTCACCCCATTTTCCATCGCGATGATAGCAACGGACATTATAATCTGTCTTACGATAGCCAAATGACAGGTTAGCCCAGTCAATTTCATTCACATTTTCCATATCTATATCTATTTTAGTTTCAAATTGGCAGCAAAATTACAACAATAATTACACTTTACCAACAGTTCGAAAGGAAAAAGCACCCAACAGCAGACATTCACTCTTCATTCAATAGTTTCTTCACCTGTTTATCGGCTTTATAAAGCTTGTCCCTACACAATTGAATCAACTCCTGTGCCTCCTTTAGAGCATCACTAAGTTGGTCAATACCCCATTCATTACGCTCCATACCGGAAACCAATTCCTCAAGGCGAGCCATCGCCTGCTCATAAGTCATTTGTTTCTTTGTCATATATGCTTTACTTACTTTACTTATTTATTCTGCGTCTATAAACTCTCATTCATTTCATCCATTTCGGAACATTTCACTGAAATTATCTGCGCTAAAGCCTCACCCTTGCTGAGACGAAGTTTTACGGATTCACCCGCCTTCAGAGAAGATGCATCAGTCACAACCCTCCCCCCCTTCATCACCAAACCGAATCCCCGCTTTAACAACTTGTTATAGTCACAAGCCTCTACCCTATGCCCAATAAGCTGGAGACGGTGGCTTTCTGTCTGCACTCTACCAGTAACAGCAATCCTAATCCGTTGCCAATAATTATCGATACGATGTTCGGCATGCAATTTATATATAGTCAGTGCCACAGGAAGACGACGAGTCATTTCTTCTATCCGATGAAGCTCGACTTGCAAGCGATCATGGACATAAAAATCGATATAATCAGCTTTCGCTTCAAGAGCAAGAGCTGCTTCATGCACACGACTAATTAGAAATTCGGCAGCAGCCGTAGGCGTTTTCACTCGTGTATGGGCCACGAAATCGAGCACTGTATCATCCCGTTCGTGCCCAATTCCTGTAATGACAGGAAGAGGAAATTGGGCACATGCCGTAGCCAACATATAAGAATCGAACCCTGCCAAATCGCTAACAGCCCCTCCACCCCGGATAATAACAACAACATCCCAATCACCTACCGTAGCCAAAATAGCATCAAGCGCCTTTAAGATTGATTCTTCCACTCTATCACCCTGCATAACAGCAGAAAACAATGTGGGATAGAAGCGGAAACCATAAGGATTAGACTCCAGTTGGTTGCAAAAATCGCCATAACCAGCAGCAGTAGAAGATGATATAACTGCGATTCTTTGAGGAATAACGGTCAAAGAAAGTTCTTTATTGAGAGTGAGTACCCCTTCATTCTCCAACTGGTGAAGAATCTCACGCCTACGACGTACCATATCGCCCACAGTATATGAAGGATCAATATCGACAACTGTAAGCGAATATCCATACACTTCATGAAATTCAACACGAACCAGCACCATTACTTTTATGCCCGAGGTGAATATTTGCCCAGTCTCTCGCTCAAAATAAGGACGAAGTAGGCGGAACACATGCCCCCACACTACCCCACGAGCCTTCGCAACGAATGCATTACTATGAACATCCTTTTGAACAAACTCCACATAACAATGCCCCGCAGAATTTATACGCACATCACTCAACTCAGCTTGTACCCAATACTCATCGGGCAAAGACTGAGACAACGACCGACGTACACGATTGTTCAGTTCATAAAGGGTTAGAGGTTCCAATGACAAATCAAGATTTAGGCTGTAGATATTGTAAAACGATTGCCCCTAACGATTCTTTTTGGATGGGTTTAGATAAAAAATCATTGCACCCAGCCGCCAAAGCATCCTTACGATTGGACTCGAATACACGGCCAGAAGTGGCAACTATACACACGTCAGGTTTGGTAAGCCGAATCTGCTTCGTAGCTTCCAATCCCCCCATTACTGGCATATCTACATTCATCAGTATCAAATCGAACTCCTCTTCATTAGCTTTAGTTATTGCTTCAGTTCCATTATAAGCACGCACAACCGTAGGACAAGTTCTCAACATCCGTTCCAACAATAAGTAATGATTATCATTGTCCTCTGCTACCAACACCTTCAAGCCCTTCAAAGCCACAATACCTTCATCCTCATCAACCGATGTTCTTTCTTCCTCAGACAAGCTATGGCTATCTCGGAAAATCTCAATATCATCACAAGGGAACCATGCCCAAAATGTGGAACCTACACCAACTTCAGACTCTACATCAATACGACCTCCTGTAGCATCTATAATGGCCCGACATATACTCATGCCCAACCCGGTACCTTGTGCAAAATCGTTTAATTTATAGAAACGCTCGAACACCTTGTCCCTCTTTTCTTCAGCTATACCGATACCAGTGTCTTCCACATACACCCGAATACCTTGACCTTCCAAATGGAAGCCCATACGTATATGTCCCTTCATGGTGAACTTGATAGCATTCGTCACAAAGTTTGTCACCACTTGACTCATACGATTACGATCTAAGGTAACAAGACAAGTATCGTACGGACAATCCATCAGCAACTTTGCTTCAGTCCGTCCCTGCATTCGTTGCTCCATTGCAGCATAAATTTCAGAGAACAACAACACAACATCAAATCGCTCAGGACGCAAATCAATCATACCAGCCTCCATCTTAGAGAGATCAAGAATATCGCCTATCAACCTAAGTAACAAATCATTATTCGTATGAATGATATTCCAATATTCCTCTCTTTCTTCTGGAACATCTGAATCTTTCAACAATTCACTGAATCCAACAATTGCATTCAACGGAGTACGAATCTCATGACTCATATTTGCAAGGAAAGCACTTTTCAATTTATTACTTTGCTCAGCCTGATCTTTAGCAACAGCCAATTCTTCATTACGCAGTTTCAATACACGATTGACCCGCTTATTTCTTTGCAACAACATAAATATGGTCATGGTCATCACCAAAAATACAACAGTCAAAGTAATGGCTATTCCCAAATACTTCTGGTATCGTTGTACCTCTTCATCCACTTCCGATACTATTTCTGTACCATTAGGAAGTTTATCCTCTGAAAGTCCATATTCTTGCAATTTCTCTTTACTGAACACATATTTACTTTCAGTAAATTTGAAAAGGCTCTCAGTCTTCTCTCCCATATTATAGCGATGCAAATCCTCCACAATATGCTCCACATCCCATTCTTTCTGTGGAATATATCCTCCTACGGCCCATTCTCCCAATCCAACACCCGTCATGGTAAAAACTGGCAAATTAAAGTCCTCGGGAAATATTTCTTTGATAGAACTTTCTTGATAATACCGACCATTTTTATCTACACGCCATGTACCCAACAATACGACCGAGTTTTCAGGCAAATGTCTCATTCTAACCCGTATTTGTGACATCGAGAAGCTGAGTCCTCTGAGCGAAGCCAAATTCAATTCAGGGTATTTTTCCACAATTACCTCACGCATCAAAGTACCCAAAGCCGCACCTTCGTAGCTATTATCCGTAACAAATGCAATACGCACTGTATTGGGATAAAGTTTCTTTATCAAATCAATATTGGCTTCTACATCATAACGGTTCATCATACCTCCCGTATGCCCACGATGACGTGCCAAAGAGCACAAATCTTGTTTATCAGGATACCAATATAAAAAATCAGGAATATTCTCAGGTATGGGCACACCAAATTCATCTATATAGCATCCATAAAAGGGAACATCAGGAAGAGTCGGCTGCTCCAAATAAGCAATCCACGCCTCATGTCCCAATAAGATTACAGCAGCCAATTCTTCATCGACATATCGTTCCAACATATTTTGCATCTTAGGAACCCATTCATGACTACTTTCAAATCCCAAATATCCCATGTAAGAAACGACAGGGACATAAGGATAAGAATGTTCGTCAATCAATTGCTCAAATTTATCCAAGAATCGTGCTGTACGCTCTGAATCGGACGAATAGGAACTCACGACCAGAACGTTTTTTCTCTTTACATCATTCTTTTGGGCTTGCAGAGGACACACAAGTATCATACACAACAGCACCAAATAAAACCTAACTATTGTTTTCATCTAAAAATGGTTTATCATTAAGGCAAAGATTACACAGGGCAAAAATATAAATAATTCATATCATAACGAAACTTTTCTGAGAAAAAATGCCAATCAACTAATTTCTTCTATTCAAAAGGACATAAAGAATGACAGGTACCCCCAATAATGGAGTAACGGCATTGAGGGGTATGACACCTTTTTCGCCCGGTAATGTACATATCAGATTACACAATAAAGCAACAGCTCCCCCCATCAACAATGAAAGAGGCATTAACAATCGATGATCGGCCCTACGAAGCAACATACGCACTATATGCGGCACAGCTAATCCAAGAAATGATATAGGGCCGCAAAATGCCGTAGTTGCAGCTGATAAAATACCTGTAGCCAATAACAGTTGAAAACGAGTCCGACGGATATTGAGTCCCAAATTTTCTGCATATTGGAGACCTAACAACAAAGCATTCAAAGGTTTTACCAACAACAAGGAAACAATAAGGCCCACCACTACCAATAAGGCGAACCATGGCATTTGCCCCATAGAGACACCACCAAAACTTCCCATACCCCACACCAAATACGAATGCACCCCTTCAGCTGTAGAAAAGAAATTAAGCAGAGAAATGACGGATGAACTTGCATACCCGATCATAATGCCCACAATCAACAGCATGACATCATTCCGAAGTAGTGTGGAAAAGAACAGTAGCAGCCCCATCACAATCATAGCTCCGATAAAAGCAGCTACTGCTATGACGAGAAATCCTCCGAATGCCATATTACCAACCATCAAACCACCACCATTAAACAACATGACTAAAGCAACTCCCATACTAGCACCCGAATCTACTCCCAAAATAGAGGGGCCTGCCAAAGGATTTCGAAACACCGTTTGCAACATCAAGCCACTTGCAGATAACCCCGCACCACACAACAAAGCTGTCAATGCCTGTGGAAACCGAGCTTCAGCCACAATAAAACGCCACGATGGTCGAACAGCTTCGGCCTGTCCTGACAAGACACTCCACACCTCATTTACCGGTATATCCACCGTCCCCATAAACAAATTGCACCCAAACAATATTATGACCAACAAAATCATAAAAAGGATACATCTATTTTCTCGTGTCATTATACCTACTCTCATATGCTAAAAACTTCTCAATGGTCTCTATACACCAGCTACTCATCCTACCCCCAAATCCGTATTGTCCACCAACACTTCAATGCCTGGCAAATCTTTGATATGAGGATAAACTTCCTTAACAAACCAATGCACCAAAGTTTCATCACGACGGACAAAAGTCGTATTATGACAAAAGACATTCACACTAAAACATTCAAAATGCTGACGAGCTATTTCGATATCGTTCAAAATACGTTCGCGCGAATCCCCTTCAGTACAGCATAAAAGGCATACACCTTGAAAATAACGAGCAATCTCCTGAGGAGTCACATCACTGGGTATTCCTTTATTCCACCGATTACGTAAAGTCGGTTCAAAACTTTCCACGCCACATCGAAACTTGACTACAGCTGGTTCAAAGCGAGCCGAAAAGTCAGACAAACGATTACGATACATATAATGAGCTTCAAACCAAAGGGTGTGAATTGCTTTTTTACGGACAATATCAGCTATCATCGCCACGGTATCCTCATCAAGTTCCATTGCAGATCCTGAATTTATCACATCCAACATGCCATACCGTCCTGTCACTTGTTCAAGTACAGGACGATTAACCTCAAAGGGCTGAAGACTGGTATCTGTATGATAATCACAAAATGTACACTGTTTCCATCTACATCCTGTTCCTTGAAGCAACACAAATTCGCGTGGCATTTTGATGTGTATAAGCGAGTAGCGTTCCATATCATACAAGAAAACAAGTAGCGAGTTACGAGTGAATCGTATGATTCTTTCTTTCCCCGTAACCCGCAAGCTTGTCATTTAACAATATATTTGCTTCCGTTTTTGATATACATACCTTTCGATGTGGGATTTGCAACCGGACGTCCCTGCAAATCATATATCTTGTTATCGACGGATTGTTTGTCTTGCTCTATTTCCAAAATACCAGTCGTTGTAAAGTCATTCACTGTTTCTGCCTGATACAATGCCTTCACTTCATTCTCTGCCAACACACGATTGTAGAATAACAATTCATCATAAGATGCATTGGTTGATCCCCAGAAAGAACCGTACCCCAAATAAAAATTAGAGCAATCCCGGATATGATTGATAATATAGTTGTAATCAAATCCACTTTCACCTGAGATAGCATTACTATTAACACTTCCACTACATCTTTGGAAAGGCCTGTAATTACCATCTACATATAATTTTATTCCGTCAGTAGCAGATATAGTGAGCGTGATAAAATTCCATGAACCAAAGTTTATGTTGCCCGAACTGAATCCGTTAGGGTGATTAAGGTCAATCCATGTTATACTATTATTATTGTTTGTCATGCTATTATATCCCACATACGTATTTCCCGTCATATAAAGACGACTTCCATTTTGTGTATTGTAAAATGCAAAGAGTGCATCCCAAAGGTTTTCATCAGGCACCTTTACCCAAAATGCAATGGTAGCCCCATTTTCAAGTGCATCTTTGTACAACGGATTTACGAATTTGGCATGACTGGTGTTTCCCTTAGCTCCGAAGTTCGTATGCAAAACTTTTCCTTTACGAGCTCCATCGGTCTGTAAAGTAGGAACAGAGTTACTTCCTTCTTTATGCAAGGTAGCTCTTTGATATTCATTATATTGATTTACAATAGGAGTTTCGTCAAAACTATAGTAGGCTTTTACATCCGATAAGAAATCTCCCTCTGCTGAAACTTCCTCAAATTGGTGTCCCCAAACGGTGATACCAGCCTTCGACAAAGCCGTAAATGCCACACATTTCTCGTTGGTAGGCTCCATCGTTTGCTCTATCATTACACCTTCGTACAGAATACCACCCATAGTGATGTTAAAATATGAAGTGCCTTCAATAATACTCCAAGTCCCACTATATGCACCGGTAACGGTACCGTCTTCATTCAGACGGATTTCTACAGGAGTACCCAATGCTTTATCGGTATGCTTCAATCCATAACGGTGTATCAACACTTTATACGAACCAGGGATCTTTTCACTTGCAATTTGTTGCGTAGAATCAATATCAGCACTCTTTACTTGTTCGCCAGTATATTCAAACGGAGCAACAACCAACCATTTGTTCTTGTTTTGAAAAACCTGATGTACTCTTACCTGATGCGCCTCTCCCCAATCCTGAAAACGGGTATGATAAACCAAGTAGGTACGTCCGTCTTCCGCAGCGATGATAGAATTATGTCCTTGTGCACGCTCTGACAAATTACCTTTAGCCATGTATCCCCATTCACCGTAAGGGCCGAACACATTCACTCCTCGCGTGTCACTGTTTGGGCCATAATTCATTTTATAGGAAGTATAGATGGCTTTTGTTCCTTTTGCATCCACATAGGGACCATCGGGCTTTTCCGAACGGAACATACGCATCTGATAACCTTCTGCTGCACTGAGTCCTCCATTGGTGACAAACAGGAAATAATAGCCATTGACATATTCAATATATGAGCCTTCGCCTGACACATAGTATCCCCCAGCTATTTTTTTTCCGAAATAAGGATCTACGGAAATGTTTTTGCCTGAACCCGTAAGTGGATATGTCGCATCATAATCTCTGAGCCCGTTTTCCTCATTAAGTTTCAGAATCCATATACCTCCACTCCACGAACCGTATGACATCCATAATTGTCCCTCCTCGTCGTAAAACACACAAGGATCGATACAATGCGGCATATAATCGCCCCAACTTTCGCCCCATCCGGCATTATTCCCATGATTGTATCTGCTTGGAAGGCTTTTAAGCGTACCAAGAACCAACTCCAAATCTGTATTCTTGTACGTAATGGTTGCATTGTCGGTGTTGAAGAATCCACTAAAAATAACAGGTCCTTGATAGGTGTATGGTCCTTCAATCTTGTCAGCTGTTAACAAAACGATGGATGAATTCCAGGTGGGACCATTGACGCTCATGTACATACACCATTTCTTCATCTTCTTGTTATAGATGACATCAGGTGCCCATAAATTTCCATCGATATTATAATTACCGTATGCTGCTGACCAAGCATGCACATCAAAGTTTCCGAAAGCCACCTCTTCACCTTTGATGGTGACGGTCTTCGTTTGGTTTGTTCTGAAAGCCGCACTACTGGCCGCATTGTTGCTCGTGGAGGTTTTCCACGGAGCATTGAACGATGTCCAACTCATCAAGTCCTTGGTTTTTGCAGCTCCTCGATGTGTACCGAATATATAGTAGGTACTGGATAACGAATCCCATACAATACTGGGATCATGCACACTTACACGCTTCAAGTTGTAAGCCGACACTGCAATAGGCAACAGGGCAAATAGCAGTAAAAAAGTAATCTTTTTCATGGTTCTTATCTCAAATTTCTTGCAAATATAGGAAATATATTTCAATATCCGTTATCATATTGTTTTTTATTTCAGCCACCTGTTGATTCCTCGAATAACAGCGTATGCCATAGGAGTACCAAATACGCTCTCAATCAACAATTTGGAGAAATATTGGAAGGCAAGCATCAAGAACAATTCTTCAGTGGTGACCGTGCCCAAAAAGGCAATAAGGACAAAAGGAACTGTATCGAAAAGATATGCAATGGCCGAACTACCTATGGTGCGCACCCACAAGCGGCGTCCACGCGTCCATTGCTTGATGCGCTCCATCAGCCAGGCATTGCTCAGTTCTCCTAAAAGGAAACCTACCAATGAAGCCACGACAATACGCGGCACATAGCTGAAAATATGGTTGTAGGCCATAGCTGTATCGGCTAAATATTCAGGTGAAGGAAGCCACACACCTATTTGGGTGCATACGACCAACAGAATGTTGCAGAAGAATGTCAGCCAAATGACTCGCTTGGCCGTGCGAAATCCCCACAATTCAGTGATTACGTCGCCCAACATATAGGCAAAAGGGAAAGTGATGGTGCCTGCATCAAAATAAAAAAGTCCGGCAAGACCAATGACCTTGACGGCCATGATGTTGGAGGTGAGATAAAGTGTCACAAACAGCGCCGTGACGACCATCAGCAACGTGTCACTCGTTCCGTTTGTTCGGTTTTTGAAAGGGTTTTCCGATACCTTGTTCATGTGATTTTTGTTTAATTCAACATCTACCCGTCTTATGCGTCATAATGTCCAACACCAGACGGTCCGTTTCGTTCATGCCTTGCGAACCGATGCGTGTGAGGTTGCGTATGCACTGGTCAACATCTTCGTCGATGATGCCTTCGAATGCCGTCACACACTTTTGTTGCATGGCCAACAGAGCTGAAAAGACAGCCGTAGCCACACCACTCGTCACCTTCATGGCGCAACTCGGTTTGGCTCCGTCGCATATCATACCGGTAATGTTGGCTATCATGTTCTTCACCGCATGAGCCACCTGGTCATACGTTCCTCCCATCAGATAAGTGATTCCGCAACTACTTCCCGTAGCAGCTACCACGCAACCACAAAGAGCAGAAAGGCGTCCTAAACTCTGCTTGATGTAAATCACAGTAAGATGACTCAGTATGAGCGCACGCACCAGTTGCTCGTCGCTTTTATGCGTATCTTCGGCATAGATGACCACAGGCATGGTGGCACTGATTCCTTGGTTTCCGCTACCTGAATTGCTCATGACGGGAATCATAGCTCCGGCCATACGCGCATCGCAAGCCCCGCTGGTGTAAGCCAGAATGTGGGCAAAGATACTGTCTCCCACCACTGGTGTCTCCATCGGCTCACGAATGGCACGTCCAAGCCCATGACCATAATCCATCTTGAACGATTCCTCTGCGGCAGCCTTGTTCAAGCGACGGGATTCAAGTATGAAATCAATCTCCTCCAAAGGGGCAGTGGTGGCAAAATCGAACACCTTGCGAAGAGTCAAAGGCACATCCTGCTCCGTCTCAACGTCGCCCGTAGCTGGTTGACGGTTATCCAGCAGGACATCCTTATTGCTACGCATATACACGAAGTTGGTGTGCCCCGTAGCGATGATGGCTTCAGCCTCATTGCCATTGGCTTCACAAAGCACCTCAATGTAGAGTTTTTCGCTGATACCCTCTTTCAAGGATACGGTTATGCGCCCCTCGTCCATGAAGCGTTTGCCTTGCTCTACGGCTTCGGGAGTGCAATCGCGCAACACCTCCAATTGATATTCCGACTTGCCAATCAGCGCTCCCAAAGCAATGGCAATGGGCAACCCAATCATACCTGTGCCAGGTATGCCTACCCCCATCGCATTCTTCAGGATGTTGGCACTCAATTGCAGGGAAATCTTTTCGGGTGTACATCCCAACAACTCTGTGGCACGTGCCACACACAAGGCCACGGCAATCGGTTCGGTGCAACCAATGGCAGGCACCACCTCGCGTTTTATCAAGGCAATGATGCTTTGGCGTTCGTCTTTGTTAATCATAAGGCTATAATTAGCCCCCTCCCCTTAAAGAGGGTAAGGGGGCAGTTTCTTACTTCTTATAGTTTTTCAATCCAGTCTTCAGGAAGTCGATATACTTGGCCACATCCTCGTCGTATGAGTAAGACTGATTCAAGGGCTTACCCTCGTTATCTACCAACACGTAGAAGGGTTGTGCATTGGCACCGAACTTCACACGTTGCAGATAGCTCCATTTGTCGCCCACCGTACGCAAGGTGCGCTCCTTGCCATTTTCGGTCACGGTGATATGTTCGGGAAGCGGAGCCTTTTCATCTACATAGAGAGAGATAAGCACGTAGTCATTGTCAATAATCTGCTTCACATTCTGGTCAATCCATACGGCATTCTCCATCTTTCGGCAATTCACGCATCCGTGACCTGTAAAGTCGAGCAACACGGGCTTGCCGGCCTTCTTGGCGTATGCCATACCCTCTTCATAATCGAGGAAATGAGTCTGCATTTCGTTCTTATCCAACACGAAGTCCTGAGTAGTGGCGGGTGGCGCGAAAGCACTGATGGCACGCAACGGAGCACCCCACAAACCAGGCACCATGTAAACGGCAAAAGCCAGCGAAATCATGGCCAGGAAGAAGCGGGTGACACCCACTTTGTCGTCTTCCTCCTCGTCATGTGGGAACTTGATTTTGCCCAACAGGTAGAAGCCGAGCAGGGCGAAGATGACAATCCACAAGGAGAGGAAAGTCTCACGGTCGAGTATGTGCCAGCCATAGGCAAGGTCGGCCACAGAGAGGAATTTCAAGGCAAATGCCAACTCGAGGAAACCGAGTGTCACCTTGATGACATTCATCCAGTTTCCGCTCTTGGGCATTGACTTCAACCACGAGGGGAACATAGCGAACAGGGTGAAGGGCAAAGCCAAGGCAATGGCGAAGCCCAACATGCCGATGGCAGGACCAATGATATTGCCTGATGTGGAAACCTCCACCAACAGGAAGCCGATGATAGGACCTGTACATGAGAAAGAAACCAAGGTTAAGGTGAAAGCCATCAGGAAGATGCTGAGCAAACCAGTCGTCTGTTCGGCCTTGCTATCAACGGCATTGCTCCACGATGAAGGCAAGGTAATCTCGAATGCTCCGAAGAACGAAGCTGCAAACACCACCAGCATCAGGAAGAACAGGATGTTGAACACCGCATTGGTCGAAAGGGCATTCAAGGCACTGGCTCCGAAGATGAGCGTCACGGCCAATCCCAATATCACATAGATGACCACGATGGATGCACCATAGAGCCATGCATCGCGGATACCCTTCTTCTTGTCATCCTTCGAGCGCTTCAAGAAGAAGCTGACCGTCATAGGGATAATGGGCCACACACAAGGAGTGAACAAGGCCACCAATCCACCCACCAAACCGGTAAGGAAGATGACCCACAACGACTGATTGGCAGTATCACCCTCTTCCGTTTGTCCGAAGGCTGCCAGTTCATCAATGACGGGAGTCCACAAATCATTGGAAGCCACCTCGTTGGCGGCATAGGATTGGGCTATGGGCAATGGCTCGATGTGAGCCTGAGCAGCAGGCTCAACCTTGGTTGCCGGCACTGATGCCGCTCCCTTCGCACTGCCCGTATAGTTGAACTCCACGTCGGTCGGAGGCAAGCAGTTCTCGTCATTACAGGCACCATATTGCAGATAACCTTTCAATGTATAGGCTCCACCCGTAAGCTTCACCTTCTGCACGAAGGTTCCTTTTCCCTCGAAATAGCGCAGGTTCATTTCGAACATGTTGTCGAAATGTTCAATGACTTTTCCTTGCGGAGTCAGCTTGCCCACCAGTTCGGCACCTTCCATCTTGTCGAAGTTGATGGTAGCCGACACGGGGCCATCCTCGGGAAGGTCGGTCGAATAGAGGTGCCAACCGGCATCGATGGTGGCGTTGAATACCAATTCCGCTTCTGTGTCGGAAATCTTTTTCAGCTCAGTCTGGAACTTGACGGGTTCCTGCATTTGCGCCAGCATGGGCAACAAGCCGATGAGGGCAAACAAACAGCTCAGTACAATTGTTTTTTTCATATTCTGTTTTTGGTTTTGTTTTTCCTGCTGTATTTGGGTGCTTTACATAAATCCGTGCAAAGATAATACAAAAAAATGAAAGGTCAGGCATTTGGTGTATGAAAAACATGTATATTTATACACTCCCTTGCATGAGCACAAAAAAAAGGAGGAGGGTGTGTTGAAATGCAGCCATTCCAAATTTATTTTTGACACACCTTCATATATTAATAAATAGGTATAAAAAAAGCCCCTCCCCCATGAAATATCCACAGGTATGGAGCTTGCCATACAGACATACAAAGGCCGTATGCAAAGAACAAACGTCTTCACATACGGCACCTGTATATCAAGTCTCTCTCACTCTTCCTTACTCAGCGGGAGTCTCGGCAGGAGTCTCGGCGGGAGTCTCGGCGGGAGCAGCTTCAGAAGCGTCGAAACCAGGTACGGTCACGGGGTTTACCACGTTTTCGCTCTGAGCCTCTTCCTGAAGCACAGATTGAGTGGCAACCACACCGTGGGGCAACACGTAAGCTGTAGCCACACTGAGCACAACCATTGCTACGGCACATCCCCAAGTGAACTTCTCGATGAAGTCAGTGGTCTTGCGCACACCCATAATCTGGTTTGACGAAGCAAAGCTCGAAGCCAAGCCGCCTCCTTTGGAGTTCTGAATCATGACTACGCCACACATCAGGACAGAGACGAACACAATCAAAATAATCAATAATACGTACATCTTTTTCTTTTTATTTATCGTTAGAATTTTGAACTAATTTCTCTAAAAATCGGATTTGGTCTGCAAAGTAAGCATTTTTTTTTGGATATTTCAAACTTAATCGCCGAATAATTTCAAGAGCCTTGCCATATCGGCGCTGTTTTATGTATATTTTGGCCAAAGTTTCGGTAAAATAGCCATCATCTTCGTCAATTTCGGGCAAACCGTCCACTTCTTGTGCAACCATGGGCCTGCCTTCCCCTTCGGTGTCGGAAGTGATATTTTCGTCAGCATTTTTGATAAAATCATCTATCAAGTGCTGCCCCTTCATGGCCACAACGGGAGTTTCGGGTTCTTCCTCGGAGGGGAGGTCATCCTCGCGCAAGATGTAGGCCGTATAGTCGGCACTGAGTCCTCCATCGTCCGCCACAGGTTGTGAGGCTTTTCCCTTTTCCTCCAGCGAGGCTATGCTCTCTGACAGGGACGGATTTCCGCTCCCTCCCAGCGGGCGGTCGGCATCCTCGGCACCAGTGAGCAAGAGGGCATTCTCCTCGCCCTCTTCTGCGACGGGCAATCCGCTGAGGAAGGCATCAATCAGCAATTGTGTGCGGTCGGCAGGAGCCGCACTGTCCTCTGCATCGCCCATGCGCTTGGCCTTGTGCACCACAGGGCGGAGGGTATAGTATTCCCCCTCGATAAGGTCGAACAACACCCTGCGGTCGGGCACGAAGAGTGCCGTGCGCCGTAGCTCCTCGCCAAAGGAGGCATCGCGCATCAGGTAAAGCCCTTTGAGGTACAGAAGGCGGAGCGACTGGAAATAGGGGTATTGCTCCATCGCCTCGTGCACCTGGCGCAACACTTCGCGGTCGGCCAGTTTGTCAGGATGCCTGATCAGGTCTGTTATGTCCAGCGTCATAGGGAGGGGATTATCTTATTTTTTACCAATTGGCCACAGTGGCGTTGAAAATCTGTTCGGTAATCTCGTCAATCATCTGCTTCACCAGTTCCTCCTGTACGGCCGAGAGTTGCTGGGTGGCATCGTATTCACAGGTGGCCGAGAAGGTTTTCTCGAAGTCCTCCGTGTGATTGGTGTTGTTGGTGAAGCGCACGTTCACCACCATCTTCAGTTCCACCACTGCCGAGTATCCTTCGGCCGAGACAGACTTGTTGTACTGGTCGTAGGCCGTAATCTCGCCCGCAATGTTGAGGTCGCCTCCGCGCTTCACCTGCTGCAGGCGTGTCTGTTGCACGAAGATGTCCTGCAAATCGGTGTTGAACATGGTGGCCATGGGTCCCCACACGTACGAGGCGCGGTTGGCAAAGTCCTCGATGGTGATGGTCTTCACCTTGTCGTAGTTGATGGACGCACCATTGAACTTGTAGGATACGGTGCACGAGGCCAGCCACAGGATGGCCATGCCCAACAGGGGAAGTATCTTTATGCTCTTATTCCAATCCATAGTCTTTTATTTTTCTGTACAGCGTCCGCTCCGAGATGTTCAGGTCGCGTGCCGCATTGCGTCTGCGTCCGTGATGCCTTTCCAGCGCCTTGCGTATGGTTTCGCGCTCCAGGTCGTTCAGCGAGAGGGACTCTTCGACATACTCCTCGGTGTCCTGTATGTCATCGTCGTCCACCATTTTGGGGGGCTGTGCCTGTGCAGAGGGGGTATGCAAGTTGATGGAGGGCACGACAGCTCCTCCCCTCTCCCCTTGCTCCACGGGATAGGCAAGCGTAGTCTCGGCGGGATAGTAGGGCACGGGGGCGGCAGATGTCTGAGGAGGCGCCTGTTGCATCTGTCCCAGGTTGGAGTTCACCAAGCGCTTCAGTTCCGTCACGTCGCGACGCAGGTCGAACAGTATCTGATAGAGTATCTCGCGCTCGCTCTCGAAGGTCTTGCCCGACGAGGGTGAATGTGCACCCACCAGGGCAGGCATACGCGAGGGTGCCGTGTAGGCGGGTATGTACATCTGCAGTATCTCAGGGGTTATCTCGCGGTGACGCTCGATGATGGAGATCTGCTCGGTGATGTTCTTCAGCTGGCGCACGTTGCCCGGCCACGGATACGAGAGCAATATCTGCCGTGCCTCCTCGGTCAGCTGGATGGCGGGCATACGGTAGGTGTCGGCAAAGTCGCCCGCAAACTTGCGGAAGAGCAGGGCTATGTCGCCTCCCCTCTCGCGCAGGGGAGGTATGGTGATGGGCACGGTGTTGAGGCGGTAGAAGAGGTCTTCGCGGAAGCGCCCCTCGGCAATGGCCTCCATCAGGTTCACGTTCGTAGCGGCCACGATGCGCACGTCGGTCTTCTCCACCTTGGACGAGCCTACGCGGATATACTCCCCACTCTCGAGCACGCGCAACAGACGTGCCTGTGTGGCCAATGGAAGTTCGCCCACCTCGTCGAGGAAGATGGTGCCACCGTTGGCCTCGCCAAAGTAGCCCTGACGCTCGCCGATGGCTCCGGTGAAGGCGCCCTTCTCGTGGCCGAACAGCTCGGAGTCGATGGTGCCTTCGGGGATGGCACCACAGTTCACGGCAATGTACTTGCGGCTGTGCTTGCGCCGGCTATACTCGTGGATAATCTTGGGGAAAGCCTCTTTACCCACACCGCTTTCACCGGTAATGAGCACCGACAGGTCGGTGGGGGCCACCTGCATGGCGATGTCTATGGCACGGTTGAGTCCGTCGGCATTGCCGATGATGCCAAACCGTAGCTTCACTTGCTGTATTTCGGGGGTTACCATTTACTGTTTTTGCCTTTACTCTCTTTAGAAGCTACAAAAGTACACTATTTCTGCTACATGAGCAAAAATTTAATGGTTTTTCAGTAAATCGGCCTTTCGCAGGCCCTGTTTCGGAGGTGATACAAAGATACAACATTTTTCGGCCGAATGCAAGTTTTCGGGGCATTATTTTTCATCCTCAGTTGAAAAAAATCTCACTGGTGCTGGCACAAGTGCTGTCACAGTTATCACAAATCACAGATAACAGTTACAAAAATGAGAAAACAACAATGAACAATGGGGATGCAAAACTTGTAAATAATATTTTATATTATAATATAAATTTTCACCTCAGAGTTTATGATTTCGACTTTTCACTAACTGTTATCTGTGATTTGTGATAACTGTGATAGCGTTTTGTGTCTCTTTCCTGAAAAGGTTGACTCCATTTTACGCTAAATGAACCCCCATCCCAAGCCTTGTACGGAATCAGTTGGCTTTTCCTTTTGGGGGTAGTCGAAGTGATATGGCGGACGCTTTGAATTATCCTTACAAATTCAGTTTTTACAATTGTTAAAGAACAGCCTCCTTCAACTCCCCCGAGGGGGAGAGAACAAGCATGTATCTCTTTGTACCTCCACCCTTTGGGGGATTGAGGGGGATACCCCATTTTGTTAAATCTCCGCCAAAGCGCCCTCCCCTCTTGACAACCCGGGGCACAGTTTTGTATCTTTGTATCACGCGGAGGCAAAGGGGGGGAAACGAAAAAAGCCGCCCGTGCCACCCTCATGCGGGGGTTGAGGATGGCACAGGCGACGGACAGAGCAGGCTCAGCCTTGGGGTAAGGCAGGCACAGCCCAGGGCTAAGGTTCGTTAACAATGAAGGTTGATGCGTTGAGACGTTGAGACGTTGAGGCGTTGAGAGGTTCAAAAGGGACCAAGGCTATCAGCCATCATTCAAGAACCATGCGGCGTTGTCATGCTGAACGCAGTGAAGCATCTGAAGACTTGTGCTTGATGATTGCCTTGCTTGCGTTTACAGATTCTTCACTCCGTAAACTCCGTTCAGAATGACAGAGACGGCATGGACTTTGAGCGATGGCTGATGGCTATGGCTGATAGCCTAAAACTTGGAACCTGGAACCTTGAACCTCAATCAATCTCCTCGTCGGCCTCGTAACCACCCATTTCGCGGATGGCGTTCTTCAGCATGGTATATTGCTGGAAGAGGTGGTTGACGGGCACCTCGTCGGTGCGGTAGTCATACATGGGCGACTTCAGGTAGAAGCTCAGGAAGCGCTGGATGCCGTAGCGTCCTGCACGGGCGGCGAGGTCGGACAACAGACAGAGGTCGAGCAACAGGGGAGCTGCCAGGATGGAGTCGCGGCAGAGGAAGTTGATTTTAATCTGCATGGGGTAACCCATCCATCCGAA
>JAFXDG010000048.1 GCA_017521285.1 Bacteroidaceae bacterium
ATAATTAACTTTTTAGACGCAGATGACGCAGATGACGCGGATTTTTCTTGATTATTATACCCGATAGGTTATAATTTATCTGCGTTATCCGCGTCATCCGCGTCTAAAGAATGAAAAGAAGGCATTTTGACACACCCCCTTTTTTTATTCCAATGAAGGTGGCACATCTGAAAAAAGAGAAAAAGGGGAAAAGCAAGAATAATTCATGTATAGTTATTCAATTCAGCCACAAAAAGAACCGATTTTTCTCTTTTGAGAGGCTCAGATGCCTTCTATTTACAAAATAACATATATATTTGCACCGATTTTAACAAAACGAAACACGTCGAGAAAGTTTCCGACCCGTGTTTCTATGTCTAACTTAACAAATAACAATTTAATTATGAAAAAGATTTTTTTGACATTGATGGTGATGGTTGCAGCTGTAGCTGCTAATGCTCAAGTATGGGTAGGTGGTTCACTCGGATTCTGGACAAATGGCGACGCTGAAGGCTCACAGACAAAGACAACATTCAACATTGCTCCCGAAGTAGGTTACGACCTTTCTGAAGATTGGTCAATTGCCCTTGCATTGGGTTATGCATCTGCCAAACCTGAAAAAGGTGATGCAACAAACACATTGTCTGTAACTCCTTATGCCCGTTACAATGTATTGAAGGCTGGTAATTTCAAACTTTTCCTGGATGGAGCCGTTGATATTGCTTCCATTGACAATGGCGATGACAGCTACTCGGCATGGGGTGTTGGAGTTAAACCCGGTGTTGCATATTCATTGAACGAGAAATTCAGCCTTGTTGCCCACATGGGCTTCTTGGGATATCAGGATGCTGATGATGAAATTTCTGGCGTTGTTCAGAAGGGATTCGGTTTCAATTTCTCCAACAATTTGTCATTCGGTGTTTATTACGCATTCTAAGTTGTAGATTTGTAACATACTAAAAAAAGAGTGTCAAAACGATTGATTCATTTTGACACTCTTTTTTTCATTTCTTTTTATTCCAATATTCCTCTAACATTCGTGCTTCTTTTTTAGTAATGTGAATGACGGCTCCGTGTTTCTGTTCACTAAAGTTGGTGCGTGTCATTTTTCCGTTACCAAAATTACCGATGGGAGTATAATGGATGAAATCCTTTGTTTCGGTGAATCCGAAATTATGCGGACGGATGTGGAAGTTATCGTGCATCACCACCCATGTGTCTTCACCAATACGCTTCCAACAATTAGGTGCTTCGTGGCTTTCGCGCACACCATCGTAATAATGATTGTCCATCATGTAAGGGCCAGTAATGCTGGCTGAAGTGGCATGTTTGATGGTTGCACCGCGCTCGTGTGACACGTAGTGGAGATGGTAAGTTCCGTCGTGATACATAATGTCGCTATCAATCACATTGTATTTTCCTTCCGGAGCTTCGAAGAGCAACTTCGGCTCGCTCTCCATCCGGGTGAAATCATCGTTCATATAGACGTAGTAGATACGATTGCGTCCGTTTCCAAAACGGGTTGTAAAATGTAAGAACAATTTCCCTTTCTCTTCATCGTAGCAAGTTTCGGGAGCCCACACACAACCAACTTCACTCCATTCACCGCCCAACTTCTGAAAATCAAGATTCGTGCGTGTCCAGTGCTTCAGGTCGGTCGAACGCATCAACACAAGACCTCTGTTGTTTCCCCAATCGTACTTCTTTCCGTCGCGCTCCCATTGGGTCGTGCGGTATCCCTTCTGCATACCGAAGACATGAAGGTCAGTCATTGCCAGATAGAATGTGCCATCCAGTCCTCGGAAAATGTGCGGGTCGCGGATGCCTTTTTGCTCGGCAATGGTGTCACCTGCGATCAGAGGTTTATCATCGTTCAAGGCAATGAACTCCAAGCCATCATAACTGATGGCCATGTGAAGGCCATGGTCAGCATCCTTATGATAGACCATCAGGTAAGCGCCCATTTTGCTCTCCATCTTGCGGATAGCCTTCTCTTCTTTGGCCTTACGGTCATAGTACTCTTTCAGGTAAGGCACACCATCGGTGGTGATGTCACATTTCAGGATGTTTCCCTTCTTGTCGTATTTCAACTCTTGTGCACACACCGAACGCGAGTAGCTGGTACCTTCATGCAATCCACCATTGTGAGTAAAGAGAATGCTCTTGCCTTTGAACTCAACGATAGCAGGATGAGTGGTGTTACTATTTCCAGCCACCTCCGAGAAGATGCCCTTGTATTCAAACGGTCCTTCGGGCGAATCGCTCACGGCATACCCAAGTTTTTCCGGCCAATTTTGAGCGAAGGTCAGATAATATATTCCATTGTGCTTGTGCACCCACGGGGCTTCGGTAAAGTTGCTTCCAACGGGAGTAATATCCTTCACCTCTCCGTCAATCTCTATCATATTGGGCTTCAGTTTGGCAACATAGCATTTGCCATTCCCCCAATAAAGCCATGCATTGCCTTCTTCATCCTGATATACGGCAGGGTCGATACAAGCCCACGAGTGTGTGGTACCCGGGCAATGTTCGGTAGTAAGCAATTGTTTGCCCAAAGCATCCTTGAAAGGGCCATAGGGAGAATCGGACACGGCTACACCGATGCCACACCAATTGGTAGATACATAAAAATAATATTTACCATCTTTTTCGGCCACATGTCCGGCGTATGCCGCATGGGAGTTTTGCCATTTGAATTCATCCACATGCAAGGGGCTCGGATGCTCTGTCCATGTGCGCATATCGGTGGTGGTAAACAAGGCCCATTCATGCATCTTGTATCCGCTTTGATTTCCGGCAAAATCAACACCTGTGTACAAGTAGAGAGTATCGCCCTTCACCATAGCCGCCGGATCGGCCGTATGCTTGTGGGTAATAAACGGATTTTGTGTGGCATTCCAACGATAAGGCTCTCCGTTGGGGACAATTTGTGCCATAGCACCAGCACTCAACAAACCGAGTGCAAAAACTAATGTTGCTTTTCTCATGTAGATATTATTTATTATATGGTTATTGTCATTTCATGGTAATTTCTTACTTTTTTGCAAAAGTAAGACTTTTTCTCCTATCTATCCTTGTTTTATACTGTTTTTCTTGAAAATTAGAGTTAACTCCGTTCGCCTACCATGTTTATTCGGTTCGTAAACGGAGTTTATTCATCAAAAGTAAAAAAATCAAGAATTAATAGAAGAAATGTTTGACGGTTCTGCACAATCTTCGTATATTTGCGCAATATTATATTAATTAAGGTATAATTAACCAATAAATATACGTTATGAAGATTTCTCACATTGAGCATCTGGGCATTGCCGTCAAGAGCATTGAGGAAGCCCTCCCCTATTACGAAAACGTATTGGGACTGAAGTGTTACAACATCGAAACAGTAGAAGATCAAAAGGTACGCACCGCATTCCTGAAGGTGGGCGACACCAAGATTGAGTTGTTGGAGCCGACAAGCCCCGAGAGTACCATTGCCAAGTTCATCGAGAACAAGGGTGCTGGTGTACACCACGTTGCTTTCGCTATTGAAGATGGTGTAGCCAACGCACTGGCTGAGGCTGAAGAAAAAGGCATCCGCCTGATTGACAAGGCTCCGCGTGGAGGTGCTGAAGGATTGAACATCGCTTTCCTTCACCCGAAATCAACTCAAGGTGTGTTGACTGAACTTTGTGAACAATAAAAGGAGACCCTCCCCCTACCCCTCCGCAAGGGAGGAGAGTGAATAGTCTGTAAACTACAAACAGTACTATATGAAAGGGAGGCTTTCGCTATCTACGGGAGAAAAGATAATAATCAGTTAAATAACAACAAAAACAAGGGACAGAACTTTTCACTCCCCTCCCTGGGGAGGGGCAAGGGGGAGGGTCCCCATTTATTTATGAGCAAGCAATTAGAAAGAATCAAGGAATTGGTGGAGCTTCGCACCAAAGCCCGTTTGGGCGGTGGCGAAAAGGCTATCGCCAAACAACATGAGAAAGGAAAATATACCGCTCGTGAGCGCATTGCCATGTTGCTCGACGAGGGCAGTTTTGAAGAGATGGACATGTTCGTGACCCATCGTTGCACCAACTTCGGGCAGGAGAAGAAATCATTCTTGGGCGATGGCGTGGTGACCGGTTCGGGTACTATCGACGGCCGTCTGGTATATGTCTTCGCACAGGACTTCACCGTATTCGGCGGTTCGTTGTCTGAGACTATGGCACAGAAGATTTGCAAAGTGATGGATATGGCCATGAAAATGGGTGCGCCCTGTATCGGTATCAATGACTCGGGTGGTGCACGCATCCAGGAAGGTATCAACGCGTTGGCCGGATACGCCGAAATCTTCCAGCGCAACATCCTTGCTTCGGGTGTAGTTCCCCAAATCTCAGGTATCTTCGGTCCGTGCGCCGGTGGTGCCGTATATTCTCCGGCATTGACCGACTTCACACTCATGATGGAAGGTACTTCATACATGTTCCTCACCGGCCCCGCCGTGGTGAAGACCGTGACAGGTGAAGACGTGACTCAAGAACAACTCGGTGGTGCCAGCGTACACTCAACCAAGAGTGGTGTGACCCACTTTACCGCACAGACAGAGGAAGAGGGATTGGCCCTTATCCGTGAGTTGCTGAGCTACATCCCCCAAAACAATCAGGAGGAGGCTCCGCTCGTAGAGTGCACCGACCCCATCGACCGTGTGGAAGATGCGCTGAACGAAATTATCCCCGACAATCCCAACAAGGCTTACGACATGTACGAGGTTATCGGTGCCATCGTTGATGACGGCAAGTTCCTCGAGGTACAGAAGGACTATGCCACCAACATCATCATCGGCTTCGCCCGCTTCAATGGCCAGTCGGTAGGTATCGTTGCCAACCAGCCTTGCCGCTATGCCGGTGTGCTCGATTGCAACGCTTCACGCAAGGGTGCCCGCTTCGTTCGCTTCTGCGATGCATTCAATATCCCCATCGTTTCACTCGTTGACGTACCGGGCTTCTTGCCAGGAACTGGTCAGGAGTACAATGCCGTCATCCTGCACGGTGCCAAGTTGCTCTACGCTTACGGTGAAGCCACCGTACCCAAGGTGACCGTTACCCTGCGCAAGTCATACGGTGGTAGCCACATCGTGATGAGTTGCAAGCAATTGCGTGGCGACATCAACTACGCTTGGCCTTCAGCCGAGATTGCCGTAATGGGTGGCTCGGGTGCCGTAGCCGTACTCTATGCCAAGGAAGCTAAAGAGAAGGAAAATCCTGCCGAATATCTGGCCGAAAAGGAAGCCGAGTACACCAAGCTGTTCGCCAACCCGTACAATGCCGCCAAGTATGGCTACATCGACGATGTTGTCGAACCGCGTAACACCCGCTTCCGCATCATTCGCGCATTAGCTCAGTTGCAGACAAAGAAACTGACTAATCCTGCGAAGAAGCACGGTAATATTCCATTGTAAAAGAAGACCCACCCCCTACCCATCCACAAGGGAGGGGAGTGGATAGTCAACACTTACTTAATTTATTTCGGATATGAGAAAAATCATTCATAAAATGGTTCACAGAGTATTCACTCCCCTCCCTTGCGGAGGGGCAGGGGGAGGGTCTTTTCTCCTCATTCTCATCCTGTCACTCGCAAGTCTTACCTCTTGCAACAATCAGGAAAACGAGACCTCAAAAGTGGTACTGAACGAAGCGTTAAGTCTGAATAAAGGAAACTTTCAAGACGACTATGGCGTACACAATGCATGGATTGAAGTATTCAACAAATCATATGGCACAGTAGATATTGCCGGATATAAGCTGGCTGTCTATAACGGCATAGGCGACACGGTATTCTACAATGTTCCCAAAGGCGATGTGCTGACCAAAATCAAGCCTCGCCAACATGCTCTTTTCTGGGCCGATGGCGAACCCAACCGAGGAACTTTCCACACCACCTGTACACTTGATACAGCACGTGTCAATTGGGTTGGATTGTACGACAATGGTGGCAAACTTATCGACCAGATTGAAGTGCCTGTCCTCGAAGCAGACCATTCGTATGCCCGCATCAATGATGCCAATCCCGAATGGGTGGTAAAAGGTGGTGACGAAGCCAGCAGCTACGTGACCCCCAGCACCAACAACATGACCATCGAGAAGAACGAAAAGCAGGAGAAATTTGCTTTACACGATGCTAGCGGTATCGGTATGGCCATCACCGCTATGCTTGTCGTGTTCAGCGGATTGATTATCCTCTACGTATCGTTCCGTCTGCTCGGTTTGGGTATGCAATCCAAGAAATCAACTGAAACAAGTAAAACTGAAACAATGACAGAAAACCAACCCGTAGCCAAAGCCGAAGGCAAGGAGGGAGAGGTTTACGCCGCCATCGCCATGGCTTTGCACGAAGAGATGAACAACGTGCACGACCAGGAATCAGGCGTACTCACCATCACCCGCCGTACGTCGGCTTGGAATGCCAAGCACTTGATGCTGAGAAAATAAGTTTTAAAACATTGAAAAATAAAAGAAAAAAGAATGAAAGAGTACAAATATACCATCAACGGTAACGAATACAAGGTTACCATCGGAGAAATTGAAGGCAACATTGCCAATGTGGAAGTAAACGGTACTGCTTACAAAGTGGAAATGCCCGAAACAGTAGAGGCTCCGAAGCCCGTGGCACGTCCCGTAGCACGCCCGGCAGCTCCTGCCGCATCTCCAGCATCTCGTCCGGCAGCTTCCAGCACGGGCAAGTCAGCCGTAAAGAGTCCCCTCCCCGGTGTCATCCTCGACATCAAGGTAAACGTAGGCGACGCCGTAAAACGTGGTCAGACCGTTCTCATCCTTGAAGCCATGAAGATGGAAAACAATATCAATGCCGACAAGGACGGAAAGATTACAGCCATCAACGTAAAGGCTGGCGAATCAGTACTTGAAGGAACTGATCTGGTAGTTATTGAATAAAATAAATCAAACACGGCCCCATCCCAACCTTCCCCAAGGGGAAGGAGTAAATAGACACTCTGACAATCTACTCCCCTCCCTTGTGGAGGGGTAAGGGGGAGGGTCCTAAAAAAAACTATTATGGGAGAATTTATTAATTTCCTGACTAACAACCTCGCGGATTTCTGGACATACACCGGTTTTGCCAACGCAACCACCGGTCACCTCATCATGATTCTCGTAGGTTTGTTCTTCATCTATTTGGCCGTAGCCAAAGAGTTCGAACCGATGTTGCTTATCCCCATTGGTTTCGGTATTCTCATCGGTAACATTCCGTTCAACACAGAAGCTGGACTCAATGTCGGCATCTATGAGGAAGGTTCCGTACTCAACATCCTCTATCAAGGTGTGACCTCCGGCTGGTATCCGCCGCTCATTTTCTTGGGCATTGGTGCCATGACCGACTTCTCGGCACTTATCTCCAATCCCAAACTGTTGCTTGTTGGTGCGGCCGCCCAATTCGGAATCTTCGGAGCCTACATGATTGCCATGGCCATTGGATTCGAACCAAGTCAGGCAGGTGCAATTGCCATCATTGGTGGAGCAGACGGCCCAACGGCCATTTTCCTCTCTTCAAAACTTGCTCCGAACCTGATGGGAGCCATTGCCGTGAGTGCCTACTCCTACATGGCTCTTGTGCCGGTTATCCAACCACCCATCATGCGCCTGCTCACTACGAAGAAAGAACGCTTGATGCGTATGCCGACTCCGCGCAAGGTGTCACACACCGAGAAGGTGATTTTCCCCATCGTCGGTTTGCTCCTCACCTGCTTCCTGGTGCCGAGCGGTCTGCCCTTGTTGGGTATGCTCTTCTTCGGTAACCTGCTGAAAGAATCAGGAGTGACCCGTCGTTTGGCCGAGACAGCCCGTGGCCCGCTGATTGACACTATCACCATCCTGCTTGGCGTCACCGTGGGTGCCTCTACCCAAGCCAGTGAATTCCTTACAATCGACAGTATTCTCATCTTCGGCCTCGGTGCCTTGTCATTCGTTATCGCCACCACATCGGGCGTACTGTTCGTAAAGTTATTCAACCTTATTTTGCCGAAACACAAGCGCATCAATCCGCTCATCGGTAATGCTGGTGTATCAGCCGTGCCCGACTCAGCTCGTATAAGTCAAACCGTCGGCCTCGAATACGACCCCACCAACTACTTGCTCATGCACGCCATGGGTCCCAATGTGGCAGGTGTTATCGGTTCAGCCGTAGCAGCTGGTATCCTCCTCGGATTCCTGATGTAACAAGAGTTTTTTCAAACATCATTCAGGCACGGAAATCTTCACTATTTTATAAAGATTATCCGTGCCTGGATTATTATACACATACATACTTATTTCCAAAGCAAAACATCCAAACGATGAAACGTAAGAAAAAAATCATTCTGATCACCTTCACCGCACTCATCATCCAACTATTCCTCATCGCGTTCATATTGCTCCCCTATTTCGTCATGGGGCAAATCCTCGATACTAAGGTTCGTTTTAGCAGAGTATTCACTCCCGAAGAGTTTGGTATAACGGCTACTCCCCTATCCGTCCAAACGGTTGATGGTCTAAAGATTTCCGCATTCGAGGTCAAGAGCGAACAACCGACGAAAGCCGTCATCCTCTGCCTGTCAGGCATCCACAATCCATCGGTAACAGCTTTTTACGGACATGCCAAGATGTTTAAGGAACACGGATATTCCTCTATTCTGATAGATATGCGCGCACACGGAGAAAGCGAAGGAGAGCAAATTTGTGCCGGATACAAGGAATACCTGGATGTAGATGCCGTAGTCGATTATGTAAAGGAACAGCCCTCATACCACAATGTCCCCATCATTGTTATGGGACTCTCATTAGGCGGGGCTACCGCCATCAATGCCATTGCCAACAATGAACACATCGATGCACTTATAAGCTTATCTGCTTTTTCATCATGGGAAGAGGCTTTCCGCGACAACATGGCCATGTCTCTTCCACACTGGTTGGCCAATCTGCTTTCCCCCTTTGTAGATGTGGCCACTGAGTTGAAATACGGAGATGCAACCTCCATCAAACCCATATACTCGATAAGCCAATTAGGCCAACGTCCGGCATTGTTGATTCATTCACGAGAAGATAGTCAAGTGCCATACCCCCATTTCAAACGCCTCTTGCAAAACGCGCCAAAGGGAACAGACACCCTCACCGTTGAAGGAGACAATCATCTCATTACAGACCATTTCACTATCCCTGAGAACGATAGTATTTATAGTCATACCCTGCTGAAATTCATAACTTCAGCCGTTGGTCGTTGAAAAAAAATGTAGTGCAAGAAAAAAAGGGCCTCACCATACAATGGGAGACTTGCCTTGCGAGACGAGATACTGATTGGTACGACTGAAGTGCTTGTTGCCAAAGAAACCATGCCAAGCAGAGAGGGGTGAAGGATGAGCAGAGGTAAGTACCAGGTGACGCGAACGGTCAATAAAAGCCCCTTTTTTCTGGGCGTAAGCCCCCCAAAGGATAAAGACAAGACCTTCGCGTTCGGTCGCCAAGGTGCGGATGGCGGCATCGGTAAACTCCTCCCACCCTTGGCGTTGATGGCTACCCGCCTGATGGGCACGCACCGTGAGGGTTGCATTCAGAAGAAGCACTCCCTGATTGGCCCAACGGGTCAGATTACCGGTCGCAGGGACGGGAGTACCCAAATCACTTTCTATTTCCTTGAAGATATTGACTAATGAAGGAGGAAAGGGTACTCCGTCATTCACCGAGAAGCAAAGTCCGTGTGCCTGACCAGGACCATGATAAGGGTCTTGACCAATGATGACCACTTTCACCTGTTCAAACGGACAGAGGTCGAAAGCATTGAATATGAGCCGGCCGGGAGGAAACACCGTCCCACTGGCATACTCTTGGCGGACGAATTGGGTGAGACGGACAAAATAGTCCTTCTCAAACTCCGGAGCCAAGCGCCGTTTCCAACTATCTTCAATCCTGACGTCCATCCTGTATATCATCAAATCAGATGCATACCATATTGTGCACACTCCTCACGCATCTCTTCCGGCCAGATGCTTGCTTGGATTTCTCCAATGTGTGCCTTACGCAGATAAACCATGCAAAGACGGCTCTGTCCGATACCTCCACCAATACTGAGTGGCAACGTTCCATCCAACAGGCGACGGTGGAAATAGAGTTCTTTGCGCTCTTCCTTGCCCGAAAGTGCCAACTGGCGCAACAAGGCCTCGCGATCAACACGGATACCCATTGAGGACAACTCCACGGCACGATCGATGACACTATCCCAAACGAGAAGGTCGCCATTAAGCCCCGGAAGGCCATTTTCGCCCATCGTCGAATAGTCGTCGTAGTCAGGTGCACGGAGGTCGTGCTCCTTGCCATCGCCCAATTTGGCACCGATGCCAATGATGAAAACAGCCCCATACTCGCGAGTGATGCGGTCTTCGCGCTCTTTAGCCGTAAGGTCGGGATACATTTGACGCAACTCCTCGGAATGGATGAAGAAGAGCTTTTCAGGAAGGAAAGGATTTATTTGGGGATAGGTCTCGCACACCATGAACTCAGTGCGCAACATGGCAGCATATATGCGCGAGACAATGTCCTTCAGGAAAGCCACCGTACGGTCTTCGGCCGTAATGACGCGCTCCCAATCCCATTGGTCAACGTACAAGGAATGCAGGTTGCCCAACTTTTCGTCGGCACGGATGGCGTTCATGTCGGTATAGATACCATACCCTGGCTCGAACTGATAGTCGGCCAATGTCAAACGTTTCCACTTGGCCAACGAATGAACCACCTCGGCACGCGCATCGGCCAAGTCCTTGATGGGGAAACTTACGGCACGCTCCACCCCACTGAGGTCATCATTGATACCCATTCCCTGGAGGACGAACAACGGAGCGGTAACCCGACTGAGGCGAAGTTCAGTAGAGAGGTTCTGTTGGAAAAACTCCTTTATCAATTTGATACCTTGCTCGGTCTGTTTCAAATTGAGCAAAGGCTTATAATTTGCTGGTTTTATTAAATAACTCATACGACTAATCTGATGCTATATTCAAATCGGCCGCAAATATACACATTATTTTGTTAGAATGAGCACATTCCAGCGAAAAAACAGATAAAAAAGAAAGAAAAATATCTATTTCCCTATCTTTTCGACACATAGAAAAGGAACTACAATAGCGAAATGCCACTCATCGCTTTATAATCTTGACACGGGTAAGTTCGCGCTCCAGCTCTTCAGCAGTCAGGCGGAGACGGAACTGTCCTTCGTGAGCCAGGGAGATGGCTCCCGTCTGTTCAGAGACAATAATCACGATGGCATCCGAAACTTGCGACACACCCAATGCCGCCCGATGGCGCAAGCCCAAATGGCGGGGGATATTCAAATCGTGGGACACCGGCAGGATACATCCGGCCGCCTTGATGCGGTTGTTGCTCACAATCATGGCTCCATCGTGCAGGGGGCTGTTCTTGAAAAAGATGTTTTCCACCAAGCGTTGGCTGATGGCAGCATCAATCACATCGCCCGTACGCACAAATTCATTGAGGGGTACCTCCTGTTCTATCACAATGAGCGCTCCCACTTTCTGTTTGCTCATGTTGATGCAGGCCATCACCAGTGGCATGATGTCTGCCCGCCCGACCGTGTTTTCCTTATGCCCACCCAAAAAGCGGAAGAAACTCCGCATGTGATGGTGATTTCCCAGAGTGAGCAGGAAACGGCGAATCTCCTCCTGAAAAAGAACTATCAGAGCCAGGATACCCACACTCTGCAACAAATCGAAGATACGCCCCAGCAAGCGCATCTCCAACACCTGAGAGACCAACACCCATACACCCAGAAATATCAACACTCCGATGAAGATGTTCAACGAACCCGTCTCCTTCATCAGCCTGTATATCTTGTAGAGCAAGAAGGCCACCAACAAGATATCAACCAAATCCTTTATTCCAAACTCAATAAACACGCTTATGATATTTTTATTGAAGATTCCCTTAATTTATTCACCATCGTGACACATTGGCGACAGGCCTCCACATCGTGCACACGCAAAATGTGCGCCCCCTTCATCAAGGCAACGGTGTGCAGACAGGTGGTACCGTTCAGTGCCTCATCGGGCGCTATATCCAACAAACGGTACACCATCGACTTGCGCGATACACCCACCAGAAGCGGAGCCTCCAGCATGTGCAACTCCTCCAGGCGCTCCATCAGCTGATAGTTGTGCCCCATCGTCTTGCCAAAGCCGAAGCCCGGGTCAACAATGACATCGGCTATGCCCCTGTCGTGCAATTCATCCACCCGACGTGCCAACGAGCGCAACACCTCCCGACAGACATCATCGTTGTACAGGGGAGCCTGTTGCATGGTTTGGGGTGTCCCCTGCATGTGCATGATTATATAAGGTACGCGAAGGCGGGCCACCACATCAGCCATACGCCCGTCCATGTCTCCGCCCGAAATGTCGTTGACGATGGAGACTCCGTATTCCTCCACACACATGGTTGCCACATCCGCGCGGAAGGTATCGACAGAGACCACCATGTCCGGAGCCTCCATTCTGAGGATTTCAAGGCCATGGCGCAAGCGTGCCATCTCCTCCTCTGCCAGGACATCATCGGCACCCGGACGGGAAGAATAAGCCCCCACGTCTATCATGTCGGCCCCTTCCGCCACCAGTTGCGCCACCCTCTCGCGTATCTCCTCACCGGTCTGCTTCCGGCTATCGGGATAGAACGAGTCGGGCGTAAGGTTGAGGATGCCCATCACCTTCGGCGCGTCAAGCATCATCAGCCTCCCGTTCACATTGATTGTATAGGGTTTGAAAGGTACCATATCACACTTTTTTCACAAACTATTTGGCAAATGTACACACATTTCTTGGGATAAAGCGATTTTATGCCTGTTTTTTATCGTTTTTGTTGTATCTTTGTGCTATAAAAAAGGGAAACAGACATGAATATACCTACCTTATACCACCTTTTCCAGCAACATCCGCTGGTGACCACCGATAGCCGGCAATGCCCGGCAGGTTCCATATTCTTTGCCCTCAAGGGGGAACATTTCAACGGAAATGCCTATGCCATCCAAGCCCTGGAAGCCGGATGCGCATACGCCATCATCGACGAAGAGCAGTATGCCGATGCCGCAGACGAGCGCCTCATCCTGGTCGGTAACGCCCTGAAGGCTCTGCAACAATTGGCCAATCACCATCGTCGCCAGTTGGGCATCCCCGTCATAGGCATCACAGGCACCAACGGAAAGACCACCACCAAGGAACTGGTGGCCAACGTGCTGAAACAGAAGTACCGCGTACTCTACACCGAGGGAAACCTCAACAACTCCATCGGAGTGCCCCTCACCCTGCTCCGCCTCACATCCGCCCACGACATGGCCGTCATCGAAATGGGAGCCAGCCATCCGGGCGACATCAAGAAGCTGGTCGATATAGCCGAACCCGACTTCGGCCTCATCACCAACGTGGGGATGGCCCATCTGCAAGGATTCGGTTCACTGGAAGGCGTCGTGCAGACGAAAGGCGAATTGTACGACTTCCTGCGCACACGTCCACAGGCTACCATCTTCCTCCACAACGACAATGAGTACCTGACATCCATCGCCCGGGGATTGAAGCAAGTGCGCTACGGACACCCCGACCCGCAAGCCGACCTGTGTGTCAGTGGCGAGGTGGTCAGTTGTGCCCCCTACCTCCGTTTCCGTTGGCACACCTCCGACGGAGAGTGGCACGAGGTGCAGAGCCACCTCATCGGGTCATACAACATCGACAACATGATGGCAGCAGCCACCATCGGACTCCATTTCGGACTCACCCCCACACAGGTGGACGAGGCACTGGAGGCCTACACCCCCACCAACAACCGTTCGCAATTGCAACACACGGGCAACAACCACCTCATCATCGATGCCTACAATGCCAACCCCACCAGCATGATGGCCGCACTCAAGAACTTCCAGGCAATGGACGTCTCACCCAAAATGGCCATCCTCGGCGACATGAAAGAACTGGGCTCATGCAGCACCAGCGAACATCAGCGCATCGTCGGATTCATCAAGGAAGCCGGATTCGACAAAGTGTGGCTCGTAGGCGACGAATTCTCCGCCGTAGCATCCGACACACCCTTCCCCACATTCAAGCAGGTGGACGAGGTGATAGCAGCCCTACAGGAAGAGCCCGTCAAGGGATTCTACATCCTCATAAAAGGCTCGAACAGCATGAAACTGGCACAAACAACCAGCCATTTATAACCCACAAAAAAAACAACAAACCCTATGAACATTCGGACAGATTACCTGAAACAATTCGAAGAGCGCGTGCAGGACGAACTCCTGCGTGTGTGCACATCAGCCGGAATGCTCGGTGGCACCCTTCTGGCCAGCGACGACATCGACGAGCATTGGAACACCCTGGCCCCCGAATACATGGCCGATGCCGTACCCCAAGTGAAGGACTACCCCACCGTATCCGTGGCATGGGCAGCCTATCTGGGCATGGGCGTCGCCTGGGGATGGGACACGGACTGGAACCTCTGCAAGCAGGACACCTATCAGAGCTATTATGGCAAACAAGGGTTCGACAACATGGATGAACACATCGTTTACGACATGCTCGGCCTCACCCCCGACGGATACGAAGCCCGCCAGATAGAGACCATCATCCGCCGGTGTGGAGAGACCACCGTCAGCCTCATCCGCCACGAACACATAGAGCCACAAAGCACCATGGCCTTCCACGTCTTTGCCCGCGCCTGTCGTGCGATGTACAGGATTGGAGCAGCCCTCGAACTGAAACGCCTCGGATATAAATTCGAGAAAATCAATTAAGGAGGGAGTGCGAGATGAAAAAAGTCAAGATTACAGCCATACGGCAAACATGCTATCCCGACCTGATGAAGCAGTACGAAAACCCCATCGAACACACGTGCGACATCTGCCTTGGCCAAGTGTTCATCTCCACCGATGGAGCCAAGCCCGAGGGACTGTGCGAGAGCGCTTGGGAATCCATGCGTCCCTTCGTGGAAGAGCTTGCCCGGGGAGGAGGCAACTTCTTCGATGGCTGGATGAAAAATCCACATTCGGCCATGATTTCGTGCAACGACGGGTTCCGTCCCGTCAGCTTCCTGTTGGAGGCGTTGATTCGTTGAGGGTCTAAGGTCGAAGGTAGGGTGTCCAATTTGATGTACCCTATTTTGCACGAATTTAACGTGATTTTGATATAAGGAGCGGAGTAACTCAACTCCTCCCCTAAGTTAGGGGCGTAGCAAAGCCACTAGAGGATTGACCAAATGTCAATCCGTGCTTTGTGAGGGGAACACAGTGCTCTGTGCGACAATGGCCCGAAGGGTGGCCTTAGGCCGGAGGAGTGTGCGAAATTGAGAATTTTACGGACACACGCCCTCCCCCTGCGGGGACTCCCTCTAACGTTAGAGGGAGAGTTTTGGTTACAACTGAACCTCATAGACTTACGCGTTGAATCAAAGCAAAAAGCAGATACAACAAATTGGACACCCTACCTGAAACCTCGAAAATAACATAAAAAAAGAAGACATAGGGACAGAGGGTATATTTATGCAAGAAACCCCAATGTCCCTATGCCTTCTTATAGGTCTGAATATAAAATGTCAACTTTTATTTATCCGCAATGGAAATAGCGGTTGACGAGCTTCAGCATCTCCTCTTGGTTCCCATTGATGTCGGCACGCAATGTCTTGTCGCCATAGGAACGCAGCTTCTTGATGATACCATCAATCATGGCAGGGCTGAAGACGTTGTACTTCTCGAATGCGGCACGCTGGCTCTCCAGGCAATCGGCCGAAGCCTCGCAACTGTCGGGCAGACAGGCCAGGGAGTTCAATTTGTCGGCATTCTCCTTCTGGTGGATATTCACGTTCACATAGGTCTTTTCGGCTATCTCCAACGCATTCTCCAACTCGAAACCATAGCGGCAGGCTACGGCCAACCCTGCAATCAGCTGGTAGATGTCGGCAGAGCCGTCGGGTGAACGCATCTCCACTGTCTGCTTCTGGGTGGTATCGTAGTTGCTCTCGGCCTCCAGGGGGTTGGCGATTTTGCACATGTCACTCTTGGCAGCCCAGCCGAGAGGCACACGGACGAGCACCGAACGGTTGCGGTCGCCCCAACAAATGTTGGTGGGAGCCTCCTGATGGGGAACCAGGCGGAAATATGAGGTGGGATTGGTGTTGCCAAAGGCGGTGATGGAGGGCGCCAGTTCCATCATGCCTGCAATGGCACGACGGGCTGTGGCAGAAAGTACTCCACCATCCAGCATCTGATTCTGTCCGTCCTTCACGATGCGCATGTGGATGTGCAATCCCGAGCCAGCCTTTCCGGCGGTAATCTTCGGTGCGAAGGTGATGTCGTAGCCCATCTGATAGCCCAAATTGCGGATAATCCACTTGGCAATCATCAATTGGTCGGCAGCATCTTCGGCACGTACGGGGAGGAACTCTATCTCGTTCTGTTCGTAAATCTTACCATCGATAGTAAAGTTTCCCACTTCGGAATGGCCATACTTGATTTGTCCGCCAGCCTGTGCGATGTAGGCCATGCAACGGGTGCGGAATTCGTTGAACTTGGCATAGGGTGCCGACTCGTGATAGCCCTTCTGGTCGGTGGCAGGAAACATGCCTGCATCGGGGGCAATCACATAGTATTCCAGTTCGCCCATGGCCTGAAACTCCATCCCCGTCACCTCGTTGAATGCCTTGCAGGCCTTCCGCAGGGTGTTCTCGGGCGAGCTTTCCAGGGGTTCGCCGTCCTTGTTGAAATAAGAGCAAAGCATTGACAACGTAGGGATTTCGGCAAACGGATCAAGGAAGGCTGTGCTGAAACGGGGCAACACGTAGAGGTCGCTGCTTCCGGCTTCGATGAAGGGGAACAGACTGCTACCGTCCACACGTTCGCCACAGGTGAGAATGGCGTCGAGATAGGCGGCATTGTTGATTACGAAATTCAATGTCTTCAACCGGCCATCACCTGCGGGATACATAAAGTTCACCATCCGGATGTCGTTCTGCTTGATATAGGCAACGATGTCGGCCTTAGTAAATTCCTTACTGGGTTTGCCAAGTGCGGCAACCAGTTTGTTAGGATTCATTTCCAATTCTTTATTCATGATTTTTACTGTTTTTTACAGGTTTACACACATCAATTTCCTCCCTTGTTCAGGATAACCAGTGCTGCTATCACACCCGGAATCCAACCGGCACAGGTGAGCAACAGGACTATAAGGATAGAACCGCAACCCTTGTCATACACGGCAAGAGGGGGGAAGATAATCGACAAAATAACTCTCCACAATGACATAATTCTTTAATTATATTTGGTTAATACTGGGTGCGAAGGTACAACAAATTTCTGAAATTCCCACATGCATCACTTCATAAATGCAAAATATACGGCCGCAACCAGGCAAAGGAAAGCGGCAGCATGGTTCCAATGAAGCGATTCACCCTTGAACAGAGTGGTGACAATAACGGTGAAAACCACCAACGAGACGGCCTCTTGGATGACCTTGAGCTGCATCAGCGAATAGGGGCCTCCGTTCCCATTGAAGCCGATACGGTTGGCAGGCACCGCCAAACAATACTCGAAAAAGGCGACACACCACGAAAAGACAATCACCCCAATCAGTGGCCACGAATTGCTGATTTTCATCTCCTGCAACTTCAGATGGCCATACCAGGCCAATGTCATCAGCACATTGGAACCTATCAAAAGCAATACGGTATAGACACTTTTCATATATATTTTTTAAATAGTAAGAGTTTCACAGTTTGTCGGGCAACAAGTCTTCCTGCACATTGGTCATGCTCCCCCACAGGCTGTATCGTGCCTCGGGGTTCAGCCTTTCCAATTCCTTGAAGATACGCTTCATCTCTGACCGGTTCGAAGCCTCTTCGTAGGGGCAGTTCTTCACTTGCTTGCGGTATTGGTGCCATCGGGCGAGTTCCTCCAAGTCACTCTCGTGCACCAGGCACATGGGGCGGATGATGGTCATGTCGAACTTACGCATCACCAACTTGGGCGGCATGGAGCTGAAAGCCCCCTGGAAGGTGATGTTCATCAGGAGGGTTTCAAGAATGTCATCCATGTGGTGTCCCAAGGCTATTTTGTTACACCCCCACTCCTTTGCCACGGTAAAAAGGGCTTTCCTGCGATTCCACGAACAGAGGAAACAGGGCGATTTGCGGGTGTCGGTCGTAGGGTCAAACGAGGTCTCATACACTTGGAAACTGACCCCCAAACGCTCGCAAAACGAGCGCAAATACTCCACATCTGACTGATAGGGTATGTTCGTCATGCACACATGAACTGCCTTCACCTGGAAATGTGGGCGATGGATGCGGGCGCGGGCGGACAACAGCTCCAGCAATGCCAATGAGTCCTTCCCTCCCGACAATCCGACCAATATCACGTCGCCATCGTCAATCAGACGATAGTTCACCACCCCCTTGCGAAAATGCTTGGTGATACGGTGCATCAGCAGTTCTTCTTCCGTAAATTGTGCCATATATTTATAAAAACGGTGGCAAAATTACATGAAAAAGCACATTTTGACCAACATTTCACAGTAAAAAGGTGATATTTACTGAAAATTTTCGTACTTTTGACGGGTCTTTACGACAGAATTCATCATTAAATGTATAGCAAAAATGAGATTTTACAGATATTTACTACTGCTGGGATGGTTACCCTTGATGGCTTTGTCTGCATCGGCACAAAATCAGGAACAGGCCAAACGCCTGTTCAATGCAGGCAAATACGAGGAAGCCAAACCGGCATTTGAAAAACTGCTCAAAAGGAATCCCAAGAACGGAAGCCTCAACTACTGGTATGGAGTCTGTCTGTACGAAACAGGGGAAGCCGACAAGTGTCTGCCCTATCTGAAACATGCGGCAGACCGCGATGTGCGCGAAGCCAACCGGTACCTGGCCATGTTTTATAGCGATTCGTACCGCTTCAGCGAGGCCGAAGAGAGTTGGGAAACATACTTCGAACTGATGGAAAAGGCAAAGAAACCGACCGAACCCTATCAGGCGGCATACGACCGGGCTTCGTTAGGACGACAGATGCTCAGGAGCATCAGGGACATAACCTTTGTGGATAGTGTGGTGACAGACAAAGCCACATTCCTGACCGCCTACAACATGAGCAAAGAGGCGGGCGCACTATCAACCTACAACCAATTCTTCAACCAGAAGGACCAGCCGAAAGGCATCGTATATCAGACCGAGACAAAGAACAAAATCTACTACAGCTCGGCCAACAACGGGAAAGAATCCCTCTATACCGCCGACAGGCTGACTGACAAGTGGGAGAATGGGAAACCCCTAAACGGATTGGATGAGAAGAACAACAACAATTACCCCTTTATCCTTTCAGACGGTGTGACCCTCTATTTTGCAGCTGACGGAGAAGAGTCGTTGGGAGGATATGACATCTTCATCACCCGATACAATAGCGAAAACAACCAATATCTGAAGCCTGAGAACATAGGTATGCCCTTCAACTCGCCAGCCAACGACTACATGCTGGTCATCGACGAGTTCAACAACCTGGGATGGTTCGCCTCTGACCGCAACCAACCCGAAGGGAAGGTCTGCATCTACACATTCATTCCGAATGAGAAGAACACGACACTGGACGAAGAATTGTTTGACACCGAACACCTGCGCCGCCGGGCACAACTGGTATCCATCAAGGACACCTGGAAAAACAATCAGGAGATGCAACGCGCCAAGCAACGCATAGCCAGTGCCAAATATACTGAAACGGAAAGCAAAGAGGTGCAAAAGGATTTTGAGCTGATTATTGATGACCTCACCACCTACTACACCCTGAAGGATTTCCGCTCCAAAGAGGCACGCGAACTGGCGACCCGCTGGATACAGGAGACAAAGAATCTGACCGCACTCAGCAACCAATTGGAGCAAAAGCGCGCTGCCTATATCCAAGCCAATGCCACACAACGAAACAACATGAAGGCTGGCATTCTCGACATGGAGAAACGCATCGCACAAATGGAACAATCGGTGGCCAAATTAAGGTTGGAGACTTGCAACACCGAAAACCGTCACTTAGGAAAGAAGTAGCTACGAGTGACAACTCATAATTCATAATTCAAAATTCATAATTAGAAAAAATGGACATACTCATCATCATCGGCCTGCTCATCGCAGGTATTATTCTGCTCTTGCTGGAAGTCTTTCTCTTCCCAGGTATCAGTCTGGCCGGCATCGGTGCTACCGCTTGCATCATATATGCCAATGTACACGCTTTCACGGAATTGGGCACTTGGCCAGGTATCATCACATTGATCATCTCCATCATCAGCAGCATCCTGGTTTTCGTATGGTTCATGCGCTCCAAATCGCTTGACCGGCTGGCTCTGAAGAAAGATATTGACTCAACCGTGAAGCAACCCGAAGCTGCCACCATCCAACCAGGCGACACAGGCATAGCCCTTACCCGATTGGCACAGATTGGCAATGCCCAATTCGGCGACCGTATCGTAGAGGTGAAGACTACGGGAGACTTCATCGATGCCAAAACACCCATTGTGGTGGAGCGCATCACCAACGGCATCATCTTCGTTGCCACCCAAGCATAATTTCGATTCAATTTTTAACTTTTTAATTTCAATTGCTTTATGTACATGCCATTCATTGTCATTGTCGGAGCTATCATTTTTATCTCCGTCTTTTTCCACTATGTGCCGTTCATCCTGTGGTTGTCGGCCAAAGTATCAGGCGTAAACATTTCGCTCATCCAGCTCTTCCTGATGCGCATCCGTAATGTACCGCCATCAGTTATCGTGCAAGCCCTCATCGAAGCCCACAAGGCAGGCTTGAGCACCATCACCCGTGACGAATTGGAAGCACACTACCTGGCTGGTGGCCACGTTGAAAAAGTGGTACATGCATTGGTGTCAGCTTCGAAAGCCAACATCGAACTCTCTTTCCAGATGGCTACAGCCATCGACCTTGCCGGACGCGATGTGTTCGAGGCCGTGCAGATGTCAGTTAACCCCAAAGTGATTGACACACCACCCGTAACCGCCGTAGCCAAAGATGGTATCCAGCTCATAGCCAAGGCTCGTGTAACCGTGCGTGCCAACATCCGTCAATTGGTGGGTGGAGCCGGTGAAGACACCGTATTGGCCCGTGTAGGCGAAGGTATCGTATCGTCCATCGGTTCGTCAGAAAACCACAAGAGTGTGCTCGAAAATCCCGACTCCATCTCCAAACTTGTACTCCGCAAAGGTTTGGATGCAGGTACGGCTTTCGAAATTCTCTCCATCGACATTGCCGATATTGATATAGGTAAGAACATCGGTGCTGCCCTTCAAATAGACCAAGCCAATGCCGACAAGAACATTGCCCAAGCCAAGGCTGAAGAGCGTCGTGCCATGGCCGTAGCCAGCGAACAGGAGATGAAAGCCAAAGCCGAAGAGGCACGCGCCATGGTTATCCAAGCCGAGGCCGAAGTACCCAAGGCTATGGCCGAAGCTTTCCGTTCAGGAAACCTGGGCATCATGGATTACTACCGCATGAAGAACATCCAAGCCGACACACAGATGCGCGACAGCATTGCACATCCCGAAACCGGATGCTCTTGCGAACCATTGGATAAATAAATTCATTCACAATTTACCATTTACCATGTTGTACAATTCCGTGTATCGCATAGCAAAATTGTACCGGGTAAATGGTAAATTGCTATACTCAAAGTCACAACCTTACACAACTTAAATTATTGTCATGAAAAAGAAAATCCTTACAACCATCTGTGCATGTGCCTTGTCACTGTTTGCCATAGCACAAGAAGCAACCCAGTCATCCAAACCAGCCTCCCTCCGCTTCGATTTTGGTGGTGGAGAAATAGCCGAAGGGTTCATTGGAGTTTCAGCTACAACGGCTTATTCCGAAATACAAGGCTATGGATTTGAGGACGGAGCCAACATTTCCGAAATCATCCGCACCCCGAAACGAAAGAAAGCCATAGACCCATTGGCCTACGACTTTATTACGAGCAATGATGGCACCCCTTTCCGCTTCTCAATCAAGCTACCCGAAGGAAATTACAAAGTAACCGTCACCTTGGGAGACAAGAACGGTACATCCAAGACTACCGTCAGAGCAGAAACCCGTCGCTTGATGCTCGAAAGTGCCACTACCGCCAAGGGCGAAATACGCAAAGAGAGTTTCAACGTCAACATACGTACACCCAAACTTTCAGCCGGCAATGCCATCAAACTCGATTCACACGAATGGGATGCCAAGACAGGCACCATCAAAACCCTCACATGGGACGACAAACTGACTATCCAATTCAACGATGAGCAACCGTGTGTATGCGCCATAGAGATTGAGCCATTGGACGAGGCCATCACTGTTTTCGTCATTGGTGACTCCACCGTTACCGACCAACGTTCGGCCGGCACATGGGCACAATACCTCCCCCGTTGGTTCAAGGGCAATGTCGTAATTGCCAACCATGCCGAATCAGGTCAGACTCTCAAGGGCTTCCGTTTCCAACGCCGATGGGACAAAGTGATGGAAAGTATCAAGGAAGGAGACTACCTGTTTATCCAACTGGGCACCAACGATGAAAAGAAGAGAGGGCACGACCCCATGTGGCCAGCCGATGACCATGCGGGTGATTGGATAAGGACTCACTCTGATGCTGAAACTGATTACATTTGGGAACTTGCCATCATGGCCGTCGAGGCACGTCGCCACGGTGTGACCCCCGTCATCGTATCGCCCATGAGCAAATTTGACCGTAGAAACCTGAAAGCCACCCACGTCATGGATGCTTACGGAAAGAATGCTCCCAAAGCCGCAGAATTGGCCCAATGCGCTTACATCGACCTATGGGGTATGAGCATTGACATCATCAATGCTGTAGGCGAAGATGCCCTGCACGTCTATTCCGATGGCACACACACCAACGATTACGGAGGCTATCTCTACTCGCTCTGTATCGCCAAAGGCATTAAAGAAAACGGACTTGACTTGGCCAACTACCTGGTTGATGACTTGATTGATATCGACCCCAAGAATCCCACTCCCCGATATGCCGACTTCACCGTCCCCATTGAGAAGCGGGCAGCCCCTCGTCAAAAGGGTGCCACTTCCATGGGATTTGCTGCAGAAGGATTGGCTCCCGGCCAACGTTTCCCCGGTGACACACAAGGCGAAGCCGAATACCGTGCGGCCCAAAAGGCAAAACAAAAGAAATAAGAGAACATGGATAAAAGACATGTATAAAAAAGTTCAAGACATGAAAGATTATCATACAGAAAAGCAATCCACTCCCCTCCCCTGTGGAGGGGCTGGAGGAGGGTCTTCTTTTTTCCCTGAATCTGAGCTTATCATCAATCCCGATGGCACCATCTTCCACCTTCACCTGCTTCCCGAGCAATTGGCCGACAAAGTGATATTGGTGGGCGACCCTGGACGTGTTGCCCTCGTGGCTTCACATTTCGACTCCATAGAGTGCACCGTCGAGAGCCGTGAGTTCAAGACCATAACCGGCACTTACAAGGGCAAACGTATCAGCGCCCTATCTACAGGCATCGGATGCGACAACATTGATATTGTAATGAACGAACTGGATGCATTGGCCAACATTGACTTTACCACGCGTAGCGAAAAGCCCAACCATCGCACACTCGAATTGGTACGTATTGGCACCTGTGGTGGCTTGCAACCCGACACTCCAATCGGCACCTTCATCCTCTCGGAAAAAAGTATCGGTTTCGATGGCTTGCTCAACTTCTATACCGGACGTGACCAAGTGTGCGACCTCGCTCTCGAAAAGGCATTCAAGCAACACGTCGATTGGCCATCCTCTATGGGAAATCCCTACGTAGCACCTGCAGATACAGAACTCACCACCCGCATAGCAGGAGACGGAAGCGATACGGTGCGTGGCATCACCATTGCTTGTGGCGGGTTCTTCGGTCCCCAAGGGCGCAAACTACGCATCCCATTGGCACATCCGACACTGAATGAAAAGATCATGTCTTTCGCTCACGAAGGCTTACATATCACAAACTTCGAAATGGAGAGTTCAGCCTTAGCCGGTCTGTCCTTATTGCTCGAACACAAAGCCACCACCGTCTGCATGGTCATCGCCAACCGCCTGGCCAAAGAGGCTAACGCCAATTACAAGACCTCCATTGACACCCTCATCTCTCTTGTATTGGAAAGGATTTAGGGGCGTTCATTGCACCTCTTCACACACCTTTGACTTAAAAATATCAAGAATCAAGTACTTTAAAAACTTCATACATTACCTTGTTCGGTATAATCAAAACAGGCATTCCATATCGCGTTCCTCCAATGGTTAACAAACCATGATAATAAAGAAATACTATAGAACAAAGAAAAAAATGCGACTTGCATTTTTCAAAAAGCAAGTCGCATTTTCTGAAAAGCCAGTCGCATTTTAAGAAATGCAAGCCGCACTTTTTTAGTTCAATTAACGGTACCTTCATATATATCGTTTTCACCCCATGGACCAATACTTGCATCTACGCCACCACCTTTTTGCTTCACCGTAACCTGACAAGTGGCACTCTTGCCGCCTGCCGTGGCAGTGATGGTAGCGGCTCCTGCACCGATGGCCTTGACTGCTCCCGAAGAAGAGACGGTAGCTATTGAGGTATCGGAAGACTTCCATGTCACATCCTTGTCGGTGGCATTCTCCGGAAGGACTTTCGCCGTAAGGGAATGACTCTCACCTACCGTCAGCGACAGTTCCGTGGATGAAAGCGTCACAGCGGTCACTTCTACAACATTTTCCTCCACTGTAACCTGACAAGTGGCACTCTTGCCACCTGCTGTGGCAGTGATGGTAGCGGTTCCTGCACCGACGGCCTTGACTACTCCTGAAGAAGAGACGGTAGCTATTGAGGTATCGGAAGACTTCCATGTTACATTCTTGTCAGTGGCGTTCTCCGGAAGGACTTTCGCCGTAAGGGAATGACTCTCACCAACTGTCAGTATCAATTTGGTTTGTGACAAACGAACAGATGTCACTTCGATCGTCAACTCCGATTCATCGTCCCCTCCACAAGCGACAAAACACAACAAGACAAGTATCCATCCACACAAAAATAGAAAGATTTTTTTCATAGTCAATTGTATTAGTTCCAATTACCTACACCACCGCCAATACTGATTTCTGCCTGTTGCGGATTCTCTGTAACAGTAATGGTAATCGTGTGCTGATATCCTTGTTTGAAACTTATTGTTCCCTCCATCAGATAACTGATGTTACCCATGACAATTTCCACCAATGGGCGGCGAGTCGTGATATTCTGTGGAACAACAATAGCAACATAACGGTCTTTGGACAATTTCTGCATCTTGATGGACTGTGCACTGGCGTAAGCATCCTTGCAGGCACCACCTGCTGCCAAGTCAACGTTAGCTGTAGTGACAGTGTTGTGCAAAAATACTTCCATATTATCGGGAAGGTCTCCTTCAAAGTCCTTGCCCTTCACAATTTCCACCAAGGCACGGCTCATCACATGACGGAACTTCAGACTGACAGGCGCTGTCCCTGCCTGTTGTCCTTCTGCTTTCGCCCACAGAAAGTCACTCAATGAATAATTCTCAGCTATGCTTTGGTCGGTAAAGACCTTGAAGAGAAATGCTTCTGTGTCATTCACCTTCTCTGCATAGGGGTAATAAGCATAAACATTGTTCTTGCCTTCGTTCCAATAAAACGTACGCGATGGCGTCCACTTACTGCCATCATAAGAATAACGACCGTTGTTCACCGTGTTGCCAAATGGTTGGAGTATGGCACCTTCCGGAACAACAAATACTCCGATTTGGTCTCCACTTTCAAAACCTGTACTTGTGGTACGAGTCTGCTGTGATGGGTAGATAGCCTCAATGCGGATTTCCTTTTCATTGATAGCCTTCTCCAAATTTTCATCATCTGAGCATGATGAGAATGCCAATGCAGCAAATGCGATGCTTACAAGTGGCAGAATGTTAGCGATTGATTTCATATCTTCTTTCTTTTAGTTTCTTGAAAAATTGATTGTACTGACCACGTTTCAACATGACGGGAACGTTATGAGAGTGGATGGGTTGTAACTCCTGCACATTGTGTGCGGCACGAGTTCCATTTACCTCTGCACTTCCCCATTGGTCTGTGTCCACACTATAAAAGTCTCTTTCCATGTCGAACGGTTCTCCTGCCAAACTGAACACACGTCGTGTGATATCCAATCTGCTGATGGCATTATAATAAGGTACAGCATAGTTCATGCAACTGTTTGCTTCCGAACGCCATACTCCACGGGTGTAGCCATAACCACCTTCAAAGACATCCACATAATTGCTGAAACGGGGGTCAAAAATCATGTCTGCCCAAGGCACATTAGCCGACAGTCCTGTTGTCGAGATATTGACATACCATCCTCTTGCATGGTAATCATTTATTGCATCTACCACACTACTGGGAACATACTTATTGGACACAATGGATTCGTCGGCCAGCTTTCCGAAGCCATGTCCGCCGGCTTCGTGCTGAATGATGCCGCGAGTGTCGTTGGGATAGGTACGGTCACTGGGTGGACAAACCGATATGGCAGAACCGTCATCATAGAAATATGTACATCCTGTATAGTCTGTCGTATTGGGTATCAATACAATCAGTGATTTCCACATGTCACCGTCCCAAAGCCAGCGGCCTGTCTGTCTGCCTGTCAGATTGCTTATATAGGCAAAAACCTTTTCTTCATATGGTATCAGTCTGGCTGGATAACCGCTGCAACAGCTCTCCTGTCCGGCAGTAAAGAATGTGCCGAATTTGGTATCTCGGGCAACATTCATCGTGTTCACGCCCGTTTCTTGACTAAGTGCCATACAAGCATAGACATCAAAATAATCGCGCAACCGGTCGTATGGGGGCAGACCGAAGAAATATTCCATATCCTTGCGACAAAGTTCCAAGTAAGCCCCCGAAGCTATGCTCTCGGCATCCCAACCATCACCAACGAAATACAGGCTGATACCGTTGCCTTTGCTATGTTTCTGCAATTGTACCAGTTGGTCTTCACCATATTCATACCCATACTGCGACAGCATACAATAGGTCTCCACGTCAGTTCCTTCAATCTGGAACACAATGCTGTCCTGACGCAATGACAAGCCGGATGGCAGCTCACTAAAGGTCGCGACAATCTCATTCTTCAAACTTCCTTCCGTCTTCGAGAGTGTCACCCAGTCCGGTTGATGGGTAACTTTCCAGTTCCCATCGGCATTCAAAACGAGTGTTTGCTGACGAGGCGTAGCCAACGCACAAGCGTGTGCCGGCCGACAGACGAAGTTGCGATACTCTGTCAAACGGGTGAACTCACTCCATGTCCGGTTGTTTTTGTAGCGCTGCAGTCCTTCTTTAGGCACCTCCACATTTATCTGTGTTTTCACTACATTATTGAAAGCATAAGCATCAAGGTGAGGAGGAGTTGGGTTTTCGCTGACAATTGTCTTAATATACATATCGTTTGTAAACGCATCTGCCCCAATAGTCGTAATGTTTTTCGGAAGTACAACGCTGGTGATAAGCGGACAGTCTTGAAAGCATCGTTCAGGCACTGTAACGATAGAGGAGGGTATCCTAATTTCACCGCTCAGATACTGACACCCCATGAAAGCCTCTCCTCCCAACAGCTGAAGTTTTTCTGGTAGGACAATACTTGAAAAGTTATTACCCGTAAAGCTACCGAATCCGACTTCCCTCACCGTAGAAGGCAAAGCAAGTTCACCACGGAATTTACAATTCAAGAAAGCGCATTCCTTGATGTTTGTTACACCCTCCTTTAATACCAGGTTGCCATCAAAAGAGCAATCAGCAAAGCAATGGGACAAAATGACTTTTATACCACTGGGAATAACCAAATTACCCGTAAATCCACACCCAATAAACGCTTCACTACCTATTGACGTGAGCGACTCCGGCAATTCAAGTGTTCCAGATATATTATAACCGAAAGCATGGTCACCAATCTCTTCCAATCCTTCGGGGAATTTCAGTTCACCCTTTACGCCTCCCAATGCCAACCCTCCGATTTTTTTTAGTGTGGATGGAAATTCCACTCGAAACCCAACACTAGAATTAGCAGGATCAAATGCACCGTCTTGAATCTCTTCTAACCCTTCAGGAAATATCAATGTACCCACAATAGGTACTCCACAAAAAGCAAACTGCCCGATGATTCGCAAACGGTCAGGCAAAACCAAATGAGAAATAAGTGCATCATTAAACGATCTCTCAGGAATACAGTCGTCATAAGAATCATTCTCATCATCAATAATCATGTCCTTCATATTCAAATTTTGCAGCATAGGCATATCTCCCATAAAACAAAGATCCTCGGCATTGACACGACCTGTGACCTTCAGGGAACGCACCTCCCGATAATCATACCCTTGTTTCTTCAACGTTTCACTGAACATTCCCGGAGTTTCCACATTGACGACAAGGTACTGCCTGACAATGCCGTCGTGAAACTCTGCGTCATCAATCCACGCCGAAACGCTTTCACTTACCAACGTAAACGCATAGTCGCCCACCTCTTGCCGCTTATCCACTTTAATGGCAAATTTGTGCATTTTTCCCGACTGCAAGGTCACCATTTCCTCTTTTCTCAGCTTGTAGTTCTGGTCTCCCACGGAAATGGTCAAAATGTCGTTTCCTGCATTATAAGTCTTAGGTATCACAACGGCTCTATGGTCGGCACCATACGGCAAAGTGAAGATTGATGCATCACCTTGCCCTTCCGGTTCCACATACCCTGTCTCCAAATTTATGGTAGTGGATGTTGCCGCATGATTTACCTGTACGTTCTTTGGTAAGGTGGCCCACTCCTTTTCATCAAATCCCTCCCCCATTTCCAATGTTACGGTCATTCCTGCCATCAGGTGTCTGAACGTCAGATTGATGGTACCGTCGTCGGGCAAAGCCTTCACACATTTGGCCCACAACAGGTCACTGGCCTCATATCCGCCAAGGCGTGTCGTTGTGGCTGTACGCTCCTGACGCGTATCGATACCAAACGTATAAACAGTTGGATTGTCTATGGATTCAACATAGGGATAGTACCCCACCACATCCACTGCTGTATGCTGATTTTTCCAATAGAGCGTTTTGCTGCTCGTCCATTTGACATTTGCCTCATCGTAAGTGAAAGGCTGATTATCAGCCCGCAGAGTGCCATCACTCAAAGACTCTGGTACATCAGCGCTGTAATCGGCAACAAAAATTCCGATGCGGTCACCGTCGGCAAAACCTGCATCCGTAGCACGTGTCAATACGGGGTATTCCACATCGAACTCCATAGGAAAGGCTGTGTCAACACCGCCATTCTCCATCAGATCGTTTTCGCTGCACGACATCAACATGAGCGTAACAGCAATCAGGCTTATACCAACTTTTGTTGAAAAACGATAATATCTTGTCATCATATTTGATCTTTTTTCTGTTTTCATTTGCTTACTGGACGTTCAGGTTCCGACGCGGAAATAAGAGGTGCATGTCCATGACGAGGTGCACTCACAAAAGTGTGAATCTGCTGAGAACTGCGTGTCGGTTTGGTGAAATCCTGTCCCCACTCACGACTGTCATTAGCCGCGAATTCATCAAAACTGAAAATTTCGCCTGCCAACATTTTGATTCGTCTGACGATGAGTTCACGACACCAGGTGCTGTAATACGGCACATTGTTGTTCATGCAGGAGTTCTGTTCTGAGCGATAAACTCCTCGAGAGTGAAAATAACCACCTTCGTAAATATCCGTTATATCATTGAAGCGATTGTCGTTGATAAGATGTTTCCAAGGCACACTGATGTATTTGCCGTCCAATGACAGGTTTTCTCCCCAACCCTGGGCCTGCATCTGCATAAGGTCGTCAACATGTTCGCAACAGTTACATCTACATGTCTGTATCCATGCAAGATGATATATATATTCATCGGCCAGTTTTCCAAATCCGTGACCACCGGCCTCGTGCTGCACCAGACCGCGTGCATCGTACGGATACTCTTCTTCGCTCTTCGGACAAAGGGCCACAGCTGCGCCTCCTCGTGCTCCGGGCCACATCTGTGTGATTCCATCATATACGGTTGTGTTGGGAGTTAGCACACAGGTCAGGGCATCTATATCTGACTCATCCACTAGTGTATGGTCAACGGCATAGAAGAGTGCCGCATCAAAATCGGTACTCATGCGCCCCGAAGAAGAGACCGTCATAGTATTGAACTTCACATCACGGAGTGTATTCAGCGTCCCGATGCCACTTTCATAGCTCATGGCAAAGGCTGTATAGACATTGAAATAGTCACGATAGGTTTTGTAAGGCTCCGCATCGAAGAAATACTCCACCTGTTGTTTCATGTCCGACAAATAGACACCATCAGCAATATCCTTGGCATCATAGCCGTCGCCGATGAAGACAAGATTGATGCCTTTACCATTTTGGGCCGTCTGGAGCGTCAGGGAGGTATCCTCGTCATACGGACTGTCATACTGTTCAATCTTATAGCAGGTGGTGTAGTTGTCACCATCAAGGCAGAACACAATGCTGTCCGCCCGGTTTTCACTGCCTTGAGGCAAAGCATCAATGGTCACTGCGAGTTTGGTTTTCTGCTGTCCTGACGTTTGGGAGACATGTGCCCAGTTAGGACAATGAGTCACCGTCCATGCTCCATCTGCATTCAGGACGATGTCACGCACATTACCCTTGTTCAATAAACGCGCTCTTTGCGGGCGACACACGAAGTTGCGATATTCGGAAATGCGTTTGAACTCTCCCCATCCGGGTGCATTCCTGTAAGCATCGACACACCCTTGGGGAACAACAAGTGTGAAATTGTCTTTAGCCACACCGTCAAAATGTCCACTTCCTTCTAAAACAGGAGGCGTTTCCGACAGACACTGCAAATAATCCAAACTGAAGCAGTTTCGGAAACAGTTTTCTCCAATGGACAGCAGATTCTTAGGCAATACCACTGCCGTCAGCTTCTCACAACCTTCAAAGGCATTCAAAGCGATGTGATTCACCTTAGATGGGATGACTACCGTATCTATCAACTCCTTACAGCGGGAAAAAAGCCCTTCGGGTATTTCTTCAAAATTGTCTGGCAAATAGACATGCTTGAATCCTGTTTGGGCAAATGCATAACGCTCAACGATGGTAACGGTTGATGGCAACACCAAATCTCCATCGAAAGGATATAAATCGTTAGATTGTGGTGACAACTGAGATTCATAGAGTACCTGTATTCCCGAGAAAGCTGCAGCACGTATGGTTTTCAATCCTTCATGGAGTGTCAATGAACTGAATCCTGTGCGGGCAAAGGCTCCAATCCCAACCTCTGTCACCGAAGCCGGTACATCGAGATTTCCTTTCATTCCCATATTTTCATAAAAACATTTACGTCCTATTGTGGTAAGGTTCTGAGGAATTCGGAGTTCACCCGTAATGCCTGTACACGATTCAAAAGCAGCATCTCCCAAATAGTCTATTTTTTCGGGAAACGACAGTTCCTGTTCGATAGGGCATCCGGCAAAAGCACTGGTACCTATATGTCTTAACGTAGATGGAAGACTGATGCGGCGTATCGTATGGGTATACCAAAGACCGTCACCTCCGTAACCATAAGAACCATTGACACCGATATTATCGAAAGCCCTATCACCCACATAACTCAAACCTTCAGGTAGAATTATGTCGTGGCACAAACTTGTCCCCCTGAAAGCCAAACGACCTATTTTTTTCAGATTGTCGGGGAATACGATATATTTTAATGTTGGCATCCTCCTAGCCCCCCATTGTTCATAGAATGCGTCATCGGGAATCACATCGTTTTCCATTTGCCCTTCTATGAAGCATCCAACGGTTTTGACCTCCTTCAAATTAAGTGCTTCCAAAAATGTAAGATAGGACAACATGAATCGGAAATCGTCATTATTGATGACACCCGTCAACTTCAGGTTGGTGATGTCTTTGTAATTCAAGCTTGCCTCATCCAATGCCGCCTTCAATCCGCCAGCCTGTGGCACATGGACTGTGATATATGCCTTAGCTTCTGCCTGATGACTTACAGCATCATTTTCCCATGCCACCACAGACTCACTGACAAGGATGAACTCGTAATCACCCTTCTCGCGTTTATCAACTTTGATAGCAAACTTACTGAGTTTACCCGCCTGATAAACGGTTGTCTCCGAGCGGATGAACGAATAGAGGTCGCCGTCAATGACTATCTGAATTAGCTCTTTACCTGCATCAACAGTCTGTGGCACCACCACACAGCGCCACTCATTGCCATTGCGATACGGGACGATGGAGGTCAAAGTGTCGGTATCATCTGCCGTCACCACCCCTGTCTGAAGATTGATGTGCGAACTGAGTTTAGTATTTGTTACCGCAACAGCCTTGTCAAGTGAAGCCCATTCGCCATTGAACCCCTCACCTTCAATGAGTGACAGCTGAATGCCGGCCATCAGGTGCTGGTGATGAAGAATTATAGGAGACAGCGGTTGTACCCCAGTGACCTTCGCCCAAAGGAAATCACTCTTTTCGTAACCTCCAAGCAACTCTCCGGTAGTGCCCTTGTCCTGACGATGTTCCACCACAAATGGAATGGATGTTACATCGCTGACAGATTCCACAAAAGGATAATAACTATAGGCATCAACGGAAGTCTTTTTATCAGTCCAATAGAGGTGGGTAACACTCGACCAACCATCCTGACTGAGGGTGAATTTCACGTTGTCGGCATGATTACCGCTATTTGCCAATGCACAAGGTTTCCCATCCTTATAATCGACCACATAGATGCCAATGGCATCGCCCATGGCAAAACCGGTATCATTCACGCGGGTAGCATATTCCTGCTGGATGTTGGCCTCTACCTGCATTTCATGCCGGTTGACAGGCTCACTCATAAGAGCCTCATTCTCGGAGCAACCGATAAATAGTACGGAGACCAATACACTTAAAAAAGCAACTCTGTATTTCATAAATTCTTCCTATTCTACTGTGGTAATCCTTCTCTGCTGTCCCTGCTGACAAATTTCTCGAAAGAATAAGTTTCGCCAGCCAGTTCCATGATGCGGCGTACAATAAGTTCGCGGCTTATGGTATTGTAATACTGGATATAAGTATTCATGCAACTCTGTGATTCGGAGCGGAAAACCCCACGGGCGTGGTAGTAACCTCCCTCAAAGACATCCACAATGTCACTGTAGTTCGGTTCAAAGATAAGGTGGTTCCACGGAACCATACTCATTGCGGCAGTGAGCGATATGTTACCATACCACCCCTTGGCACGCCCGGTGTAGTATTCACTGATCCTGTTACACATTGGGCATGTACATGCCTTGATGAAGTCTTGATGCTCCACGCCCTCGTCTGCCAGACGTCCGAATCCCTTTCCTCCGGCATAGTACTGTACCAGACCGCGTGTGTCGTATGGATAATCAAACGGACTCTCCGGTATGAAACTGACGGTCAGTCCGTCGTCGAAGATTTGTGTATGACCACTAAAGGTGTTCCGATTCATGGCAATGAGCACAAGGGCGTTGCCTATATTTTCATCGCTGACAACCGCCGACACACTCTTTACATACCGACGCAGTGCATCGTAATCACATCGGAGGCCGCTGTATGGGTCGTCGGTCGTGTTGAACTTGTTTATGACAGGTGTCTGTACACTGGAAATCCCTTCCTCGGGTGAAACAGCCAACGCAGTCGTAACCGTGAAATAGTTACGGTAAGTTTTGTATGGCTCTATAGCAAAGAATTCCTCCATACGTTTCTTCACCGTCTCCAAATAGGAGCCTTCTGCAATCTGCTTTGCCGTAAAACCGTCCCCCACAATAAACAAGGGAATTTCTCGGGTCCCTTCGGTGGCTTTCTGAAGAACTATTTCCTTATCTTCTGCTTCCTCTGCTATGTATTGCGATACATGGCAAGTGGTCTGATACCCTGAACCATTCAGACTGAACACGATTTCTCCCTCACGAGGAGAGTCGGATGCATCAACCTTGATGGTAATTTCAGTGGTACGTACATCACTCGTGGTCTGGGATAGATGACACCAAGTCGGGCATTCCGTCACTTCCCATTCTCCTTCGCTCCTAACCACCATGTTGCGGGTAATGCCTTGATCAAGACAAGATATCTGCCCCACACTTACCGCCAACTCGTGATAAGCGGTGATGTACTTGAAATCGCTCCACCCTGTGGCATTACGATACTTGTTGACCGATTGCTCGGGGACTTCCAATATGACGTGATCCATATCGCACCAGGCAAAAGTGTTGCCCTCAGCTGTGGGTGGTTCAGGATTCAGACAAGTTACATTTCTTAAGGCACGACATCCTTCAAAGGCACTACTACCAATAGATTCTACGTACTTGCCAATTTTCACGGTAGTCAAATCTTCACAATATGCAAAGGCATCTGCTTCAATGATTTCGGTATAGCCTGAGATATTCACCGAACGGATGTTGGTGCCAACGAACGCAGAACTCGACACTCGCGATATATGCAAAGGTAAATTCAAATTTTCTGGTAGGTTCTTGGAACCAGCGAAAGCCGCTGCTCCTAAAATAGACAAACCATCAGGAAGATTTTCCATACCTCCTCGAAAATTGCAACCAGAGAATGCATCAGCACCTATGCTGACAAGACCAGCCGGCCAAACGATTTTGTTATTAAATTGGTTACCGCTAAATGCACTATTGTCGATACGTACCACCTTGTCGTGAAACGTCAGGTTTGAGCCATTAGCAAAATTCATGTGGCTAAAAGCGCCGGACGATACAACTGAAATAGACGTTGGGATATTGATTTCTCCTTCTATGTTTTTACCATAATCAGGAAAACATTCCTCACCGATGTATTCCACAAATTCGGGCAGACGGAAATATCCCGAAGAATGATTTGCAGACATGAAAGCTCCATCACCAAGATACCATATATTGTTGCTGAGAGGAACATTAAAAGTACATCGATTCTCAGACAGTGCAAAGTCTCCAATGTATTCAAGTGAATCAGGAAGAATCAGATTCCCCTGAACTATTTCCATCAAACAACCATAACCAAGCACCTTGACGCCATCTGGAATAACTAATGTTGAATTATGGGCCAAACCTATCCTAGACAATGCGAAAAAACCAATGATTTTCAAATGTTTGGGAAGAACTAGATGATTGAGTTCAGTCATACCATTAAGCGCATGGTCGGGTAATACATTACGGCTAAATTCCTCATAAGAACCTCCTTTTTCTACTACATAATAATCATAGGTCGTTGTTTCATAAATATTGAGTGATCGTAGCTGGCTGAGCGATGTGCGGATATATTCAAAATCCCCACCGTTCAAATTCCCAATAATTTTTAGATTGATGATTTCCTGAGGATTCTTGCCAGTTTGGGATATACAAGCCTCTAAAGTACCCTCTACGGGGCAATGGACGATGGTATAGGCAGCTGCCTCAAAATTGTGAGAAGAATTGTCGTTCTCCCAAGGCTCGATATCCTCACTCACCAAACTGAGCGAGTAGTCCCCAACTTCTTTCTTGTCTATCTTCAACATAAAGACATGCATCTTTCCCTGTTGCAGTTTCGTTGCCTCTTCGCGTACATATTTATAAGATACACCATCAATGGTTACACCAATGAGTGATTTACCTTCAGCGACAATCTGAGGAATAGTGACAGCACGGTATATGTCATCATCCTGCGGAGCAGCAATGATGCTCTTTCCGTCGGTCTCTAATGGTGTGGCAACGCCGGTACTCAGGTTGATGTGAGCCGAAAGGGCCGTATTCTCAATGGTTACAATACGCGCCAACTTGTTCCATTCTTCACCCGCAAAACCAGTTCCCTGCTGCAGTACTACCTTTAAGCCTGCCAAACGATGCTCAAAGTTGAGATAGATCAGTTTGTCAGTTGGCTGCACCTTGGTCTCTTTTGCCCAAAGGAAGTCACTTTTCTCGTAACCACCCATCGTTCCGTCACCACCTACGGTACTCTGGTCAGCCTGAACAGAAAAAATATGTTCGGTCACTGACTCCATGGCATTATCGTAAGGATAATATCCATAAACGTCGATAGCAGTCTGACTGTCTTTCCAATAAACAGCATGATTACCCTCCCAACAGTCAGAAGCATTGAGAGTAAGCGCATAGTTGTTGGCACGATTGTCACGCACCATGAGAGTACCAGGTTCGCCGTTCTGATAATCTACAATATAGATACCCATCTGGTCGCCAACGGCAAAGCCTGCATCATTGGCACGAGTGAGATTCAGCTGCTCAATGCTACCAGACAGGAGTATTTCTTGTTGGGACATCCCCTGACCATCCACCAACGCATCGTTGCACGACGAGAAACATCCCGCAACGGCTATGGCTGACAAAAACGATAGAAACTTTTTCATCTATCTGTTCTTCAATTTCTGCTTATAGATACCTGAGATTCAGCGGTTACACATATATATACGAAAAGAACGTGGGTATCTGGATTACACATGTAAACGTCCTTTTACCACAATGTAGTTTTGTTCCAGCAGCTTCCATGAACTGACCAGACGCGACAAAAGTACAAAAATAAATAAAGAACGAAGAGTGAAGAGTGAAAAATTTTAAGAAAAGAAGGTGGAAAATATGTTTTTCGTTGATGCGTTGATTCGTTCGGCGTTGATGCGTTGAGAGGTTGAGATGGGGCGGTGAGTTCAAGGTCAAAGGGCGAAGGTCAAAGGTTCAAGGTTCAAGGTTCCAAGCCATCAGCCATAGCCAACAGCCATTGCCATTACGATGCCTGTTGGCTGTGGTTGTTTGCGTTAGATATGCTTAGTTGACCAAACAAGATAGCTTCTCGGACCAAACAAGATAGCTATAAGTGCCGGAGAAGATAGCTCCTGTTTATTCGCACGTTCAATTTGAAACTGCCACGATGGAGTATGGATGTCAAGGCTTGGATTATGGAAATGCAGCGATGGACTATGAAAGTGTTCAATGCCAGTAGCGACAAACCAAAAATACAGAATTAACTCCGTTCGCCAACCAAACAAATACGGTTCGCGAACGGAGTTAATAGTTTATCCCCAAACGGTCATCAGGCTTGAGGGTAAGGGTGGAAATTGCCCGAGATTATTTGAAATGCAATTCGTAAGCGGGCTTGGAAGAAGAGGTGGCGGATGAAGAGGAAGAGGTATTCCCCACCTGGTATTTCTTCTTTATCTTGGGCAATTCACTCTGTATCTCCTTGATGCGTTTGGCATCACTGGGATGGGTACTCATGAATTCAGGTATCTGTGCACCATCAGCTGACATCTTTTGCCAAAAGCCGATGGCCACATCAGGATTGTATCCGGCTATAGTCATCAGGATAAGTCCCATGTAGTCGGCCTCCAGCTCGTGCTTACGCGAGAAGGGAAGCGAAAGACCATACTGGGCACCCAAGCCATAAACCTGGGCAGCCATACTCTGCACCATCTCGCTCTTTTGTGACACGGCGGCACCCAAAATCTGTGCTCCATATTCGGCCAGCATCTGTTGGCTCATGCGCTCGTTGCTATGCTTGGCCACGGCATGAGCCACTTCGTGACCTACCACCACGGCCAATTCATCTTCCGACTCAACAAGATTCATCAAGCCCTCGTACACTACAATTTTTCCACCGGGCATACAGAAAGCATTCACCTGTTTGTCGTTTACCAAATTGAACTCCCATGCAAAATTGGCCAATTCGCTCTCCAATCCATTCTGACGGAGATACTGGTCGGTAGCCGCGGCTATGCGTTTTCCCACCCGTGTAACCATGGCGGTGCGCGAAGCATTGGTCGAACGCGGAGCCGTGCTCATATAGCTACTATATTGGGTAAGACTGGACGAGAGCACTTCCTGATCACTTACCAACAGAACTTGCTTGCGTCCGGTGATAGGCACCGTACCACACCCGACACACAAAAGGGCGGCAACAAGAAGGGACAAAGTTGTCTTTTTCATCATCTTCATCAGAAATAGAGGCCGAAGCCAAGTTTGAATCCTACTTTACTATAATCACTATCTTTGAAACTCAAGTCGTAATATACGGCCGGTTCAATGGTTACGGTACGACTGAGGAAAAAGGCATAACCGGCTTCGAACGACCAAAGGCCATCAGTAAAGTCTGTAGTATTCTCCTCCTCGGCCTTGTATTCATAATGGCGGAACTTGATACCTGTCCCCACGTATATACCATTCTGGCTGAAGTAATAACGTGCCCCCACTCCAAAGGTAGCACTGCGCTCACCCTGCTTGTGATATACGCCCTCACCGTTCATCAAAAGAGCAATGTCATCGAAAAGGAAAGTACCAGCCGTAATCTGTCCGCCCATGCGCAACTCTTCGGAGCCACTATATGAGAGGCCCAAATTGGTGACGGCCGCATTGAAATACCATTTGTTTTGTTCAAACTGTGCATGTGCCAAGGTGGTTGCCAACATCAACACGAGGCATACGAATAATTTTTTCATTTCTTTTTTACCTTATATTTTTATTTATTTAAGTTTCGCAAACTCAACTTTTTGGAGTTCAGAAGTTCAGGAGTTTTCGCTTCGCTCAGGAGTTACAGACAATAGCTTTGAACATCATGTTAAGTATAGTCGAAATATCGTCTGAACTCCTGTAACTCTAGAAAGTTGAATCTATTTATTGTTGTTTTGTTTCATTTTTTATCATTTCGTTTTGCCTCCTCTTCGCGTTTGGCCATCATCTGTTCTTTCTTGCGAAGCACCCACCAAAGGAGGACTATGATGAGATAGGATGCGCTGACAGTTACCCACTTTTCCGTATCACTCAGTTCGTGATTGCGGGGGATAAAATAGATGGCCATCACCGTGGTATAGATGAAGAGCGCCAACGGCATGATGACGGATTTTCGGAATCGTTTCATATTCTTATTTTACTTTTCTTTTCCAAAGGACAAACCACACCAACCCGATTACGGTACATACTCCACCAATGGCGTATCCCCATGCGGCAGGCAATGCAAGCCCTTCGGGAGCCATACAGATGTAAGTGGAGCAGACACACGTCATCAGCAAAGCAGGAAGCAGGGTGATATAGAAATTCTTCTTTTTCAAGGTCAGATACACGGTAATGGCCCACAGGGTGAAGACGGCCATCGTCTGGTTACACCAGGCGAAGTATCGCCAGATGATTTTGAAGCCATTAGCATCAGTAAGACTATACACCAAGATAGCGATGGTTACGGCAAACAAGGGGAGGCAAATCATCAGCCGGTTGCGAATCTTCTTCTGGTCAAAATGGAGGAAGTCGGCCATGATGAGACGAGCCGAACGAAGCGCCGTATCGCCACTGGTGATGGGAGCTGCCACAATGCCCAAGATGGCCAAGATGCTTCCGAAAGTGCCCAACCAATCTTTTGATATCTGAGTGGCTACCGCCGCACCCGAATAAGCCTTGCCGGTCAGTTGGTCAACAATGCCATTCTCTTGAAAGAAATAGGTGGCTGCTGCAGCCCAGATGAGCGCCACAATACCCTCGGCCACCATGGCTCCGTAGAAGATGGGGCGACCATGCTTCTCGTTCTCCATGCAACGCGCCATCAAAGGCGACTGGGTGGCATGGAAACCACTGATGGCTCCACAGGCAATAGAGATGAACATCATGGGAAAAATGGGGTTAGCATCGTACTTTGTGCCAAAGCCCTCCCACATCTCGGGCAATTCGGGCGACTTCACATAGAGCATCACCAGAATGCCCATCGCCATAAACAAAAGAGCCGCGGCAAAGAGCGGATAGATGCGACCGATAATTTTATCTACAGGCATCAATGTTGCCAACACATAGTAGAGGAAGATGATACACATCCAAAATATAAAATCAAGCGAAGCTGGAGTCATCCCCGCCAACAATTCGGCAGGCCCCGACACGAACACGGCCCCTACAAGCACCATCAGAATCATGGCAAAGACACAGAAAATATTTTTTGTGCGTCCTCCCAAAAAACGGCCGACTATTTCGGGCAGACTTTCACCTCCGTGACGGATGGAGAGCATACCGGAGAAATAGTCGTGGACAGCACCGGCAAAAATGGTGCCAAGCACAATCCACAAGTAAGAAGCCGTACCGAACTGGGCACCCATGATGGCACCAAAGATAGGGCCAAGACCTGCAATATTGAGGAACTGGATCATGAATATCTTCCAGTTGGGCAGACGAATGAAATCGACCCCGTCGGCCTGTGTGATGGCCGGTGTCTGGCGGTTTGCATCAGGGGCAAATACTCTCTCCACATAGCGGCCATAGATAAAATAGCCACCTATCAGCAGCAATAAAGCTAAGGTAAATGTAATCATATCGCTTATGAGTTTGCAAAATTTGATGCAAAAGTAACGAATAAATGGAAAAGTTACTGCATTGAAACGCGAATATTTAGATTAATTAGACAGAAATGTGTAACTTTGTACGCGAAAAAGCAAAACGAATGAAACAGAATCGAACCGTACAACCCCATTTTTTCAGACCCTTATTCCTTATCCTGGCTTTCTTGATAGCAAAATTGGGATTCGGAGCACCCCCTATCACACCCTTATATACTCCAAAGAAACATGAAGTCCGAGCCGTATGGCTCACCACCTTCCGCGGACTCGACTGGCCTACCACACAGGTTAAAAGCGAAGCCGACATTGCCCTACAGAAGAAGGAACTGACGGACATTCTCGACCAATTGCAAGCCGTACACATCAATACCGTCATCTTCCAGACACGCGTGCGCGGAAACCTTATCTATCCTTCCGACATCGAGATATGGTGCGAATCGCTCACGGGCAAAGCAGGAGGCAATCCCGGATACGACCCGCTGGCCTTTGCCATCGAAGAGTGTCACAAGCGGGGCATGGAGTTGCACGCCTGGATGGTGGCCGTACCCTTAGGGAGCGACGAGGTACACAAAGAGATGGGGGCACAATCCATCACGAAGCGCTATCCACACCTGTGCAAGCGTTTCCGAAATCATTGGTACCTGAATCCCGGACATCCTGATAATCAGAAATATCTGGCTTCGTTGGTCAACGAACTGCTGACCCGCTATGACGTGGACGGAGTACACCTCGACTATATCCGCTATCCCGACCGTCCCCAGCGCTTCCCCGATGCAACCGACTATCGGAAGTATGGAAAGGGCAAAGAACTTTATCAATGGAGGCGCGACAATATCACCCGTCTGGTGCGGGGCGTATATGAGGAAGTAAAACGCCTGAAGCCATGGGTGAAAGTGAGCAGCGCCCCTTTGGGCAAATACCGAAACACCAGCCGCTATAAGTCGGGATGGAATGGTTACAACGACGTTTACCAAGAGACCCAACGATGGATGCGCGAAGGCATACAGGACATGATATTCCCCATGCTCTATTATCGCGACAACTACTTCTACCCTTTCGTGCTCGACTGGAAGGAACATAGCCACGGCCGCATGGTAGTGCCGGGCATGGGCATCTACTTCCTCCACCCCTCCGAGGGCGACTGGACACTGGACGAAATCGATCGCCAACTGAACTTCATCCGTTGGAGCGGATGCGAAGGGGAATCAGCCTTCCGCTCGCGCTTCCTCACCGACAACACACAGGGCCTCTACGACCGTATGCAGGAGTACTATTACTACACACCCGCCTTGGTGCCTCCCATCTCGTGGATTGACTCCCAAGCTCCATCAAGTCCCTCTGACGCAAAGGCAAGACGGGAAAAGACGACCATCCGCCTCGCGTGGACATCGGCCACCGATAACATGGGAGGAGGCGTGCGCTACAACGTATATGCCTCGCACGACTATCCTGTAGATGTCAACAACCCGTCCAACCTGATTAAAACGTATCTCACCGACACGTGCTACACCCATCAGGAAACGCTCTATCAGCCAACCCTCCACTATGCCATAACCTCCATCGACCGATGCGGAAACGAGAGTGAGCCGACACAATTGCGCATGGAGGAAGCCCCACGGCCACGAAGCCTGGAAGAATTGAAATCATTGAACTTCAAACCTTGAACTTTGAATATTGAACTATGGCTGATGGCTATGGCTGTTGGCTTGAAACTTTAAACTTAAACTTGAAACTTTGAACCTTGAACTTGAAACTTTAAACTTTGAACTTTGAACCAATATATGGACGCACTTGCCATCATCAATAAATACTACCCCGAGGAAAACGAATTGAAACACATCCTCGTGACACATAGTCGCGCCGTAGCCGACAAAGCGCTGGACATTGCCCGCCGACATCCCGAACTGAACCTTGACGAAACGTTCATCGAGGAAGCAGCCCTGTTGCACGACATAGGCATCTTTCTGACCGATGCCGACGGAATCCATTGCCACGGCTCCCATCCATACATTTGCCACGGTTACCTCGGAGCCGACCTGATGAGAGCCGAAGGCTATCCCCGCCATGCATTGGTGTGCGAGCGCCACACGGGTGCAGGTCTCTCACTGGAAGAGATAGAGCGGCAACAACTCCCCATCCCACATCGCGACATGCGCCCCGTCAGCATGGAAGAACAGGTGGTGTGCTTTGCCGACAAGTTCTTCTCCAAGACCAAGCTCGACAAAGAAAAAAGTATAGAAAAAGCACTCAAAAGCCTGCTCAAACATGGAGATGAAGGAGTGGAGCGCTTCGAACACTGGTGCAAAATATTTCTGTAACAAAGGAGATTAGACCTGACCAACCCTCAGCCATGGGATAAGGTGACCTTAACCCAAAGCTAAGGTATGCTTAACCCAGGGCTAAGGAATGTTAACTTTATAAGTTTCGCAAGCTCAACCTTCAGGAGTACTGGAGTGTAGGAGTGACGCTTCGCTTTGCTCATCGAAAACCTCTTTTGATAGTTCATTAAGGTATGGTCGCTTCGCTCAGGAGTTACAGACGATAGCTTTAAACGTCATGTTAAATATAGTCGAAACTATCGTCTGAACTCCTGTAACTACTGAACTCCTGCAACTTCTTATACTTGCGAAAGTTGAAATAGCTATAAAAGCCACATAATTCCCAAATAATTCATAAATTTAACGCATGATAGGGCGCTATCTCCCGAATTATATGTACTTTTGCCGACTGAAAGAGTAAAATGCCAATAATGACATCATATAACAAGCATATATTTTTGCCCATTTTGTCACTCATCGTCCTTCTGATAGCTACGTCAGGAGCCGGCGCCCGAGTGCGCAACGACGAGTATGGAAAGCTATACACGGCCTTGCGTGCAGAAGAGGACTCACTGGCAAACGCAAATTTACTTGTTGACGGAGACACCCTACAGATTTCAGGCGATTCACTGACGGCTGCATTGGCCGATACATTAGTGACAGACTCGACCAGCGGTCAGAAAGAGGACGTGCTGGATGCTCCGGTAGCCTATCAGGCCGACGACTCGTTGGTGTGGATTGTGGCCGATGCCAAAGCCTACCTGTACAAGAACAGTAAAGTGGACTACCAGAAAATCGGACTTACGGCCGAACAGATTACCGTAGATATTGACACAAAGACGGTGTATGCCCATGGCGTAAAGGATTCGACAGGCAAAGAGACGGGAAAGCCCATCTTCAAAGACGGTGACACACCCTACGAGAGCGACACGATGAGTTACAATTTCAAATCGCGCAAGGGATACATCAGCAACGTAATCACAGAGCAAGGCGAAGGCTACATGACCAGCAAATATGCGAAAAAGGGTGCTGATGACGCTTTCTATGGAGGCGACGGAAAATACACCACCTGTGACAACCACGAGCATCCCCACTTCTACCTGGCACTGACACGTGCCAAGATGCGTCCGGGAAAGAATGTCGTATTCGGCCCTGCCTATCTGGTGGTAGAAGATGTGCCTCTTCCGTTGGCCATCCCCTTCGGATTTTTCCCCTTCAGTAATAGCGACTATGCATCAGGCTTCATCATGCCGACGTATGGTGACGAAACGGAACGCGGATTCTACCTGCGCGACGGAGGTTATTACTTCGCCATCAGTGACTATATGGACCTGAAGCTGACGGGTGAAATCTTCACCAAAGGATCGTGGGGATTGAACGCCAGTTCGAGCTACAACAAGCGCTACAAGTTCTCCGGAGCCATCAACCTGAGCACCCTTACCACCAAATTGGGTGAAAAGAACATGCCCGACTATTCAGTAAGCAAGGACTTCAAGGTGCAATGGACCCACCGCCAAGACGCGAAAGCAAGTCCGAACAGCACCTTCTCGGCCAGTGTGAACTATGCCACCAGCAGCTATGAAAAGAGCAATCTGAATAGCCAGTACAACTTGGCACTGAGTAGTCAGAGTACGCGTACGTCAAGTGTGAGCTACTCGCGCACCTTCCCCGACATAGGCCTTACCCTCTCGGGTACATTCAACATCGCCCAAAATGTGCGCGATAGCAGCCTTTCGGTATCTTTCCCCGACCTGAACATATCACTGAGCCGCCTCTATCCCTTCAAACGGAAGAAAAAAGCAGGCAAGGAGCGCTGGTACGAAAAGATTTCGCTCAGCTATAGCGGTTATCTGAAGAACAGCATCCAATCCAAGGAAGACGAAATCATGAAGACAAGCATCATCAAGGATTGGAGCAATGGTATGCAACACCGCATCCCCATCAGTGCGACGTTCAACCTGTTCAAATACATCAACCTGACCGCTGCCGTCAACTACACCGAACGTTGGTACACCTATCGCCAGAAAAAGGAATGGGACGAGGAATTGCAGGCCGCCGTCACCGACACCATCTATGGCTTCAACCGTGTCTATAACTACGACATGAGTCTCTCGATGAACACCAAACTCTACGGTTTCTACAAACCGTCGAAAGCTATCTTCGGCGACAAGATTGATGCCGTGCGCCACGTGATGACTCCATCTGTCAGCTTCAGCATGGCTCCCGACTTCGGTGCATACAAATATGGATATTATGATTCATACAGCTACTACGATGCCAAGGGCGAACTGGTAACTCAGGAGTATTCCCCCTACCAGGGAGCCGTATTCGGTGTGCCGGGCAAGGGGAAGACTGGTAGCGTCAGCTTCTCGGTATCGAACAACATTGAAATGAAAATCAATACCGACAAGGACTCTACGGGCGTGAAGAAAATAAGCATCATCGACGATTTGGGAGCCAGCATTTCCTATAACCTTGCAGCACAACGCCAACCTTGGAGTAACCTGAACCTGCGATTGCGATTGAAATTGGGCAAGAATAAAACGTTCAACCTGAACGGAGTATTTGCCACATACGCCTATGAATTCAACGACAAGGGTCAAGTGGTTGTAGGCGACCGCACCGAATGGTCTTACGGACGCTTCGGACGCTTCCAAGGCATGAGCAACGGATTCTCGTACACATTCAACAATGAGACATTCAAGAAATTATTCGGCCCCAAGGAAGACAAGGACAAAGACAACACTGAGGGAGAAGAAGACGAAGAAAACAACGACAATTTGAACTCTGACGAAAGAGGTCAAAACAAGCAGACAGAAAAGAAAACCGAAAAAGCTGAAATAGACCCCGACGGATATATGGCCTTCAAGATTCCTTGGTCACTCAACGTGTCATGGAACTATACGATTGCGGAAGATCGCACAAAGGATATCAATATCAAGACGATGCGCTATCCGTTCTCGTTCAGCCACCGTATGAATGTGTCGGGAAGCATCAAGCCCTCAAACAATTGGAACATTTCGTTCACTTCGGGCTATGACTTTGACTACAAGAAGATTGCGGCCACCACCGTAAACATCAGTCGCGACCTGCATTGCTTCTCCATGTCATGCGGAATCATCCTTGCCCCCTACACCAGCTACAACTTCAGCATCAGTGCCAATAGCAGTATGTTGGCCGATGCACTCAAGTATGACAAGCGAAGCAGCTACAGTAGCAACATCGACTGGTACTAATACTCCCTTGCCCATTGTTGCCAACCGGCAGAGGTTGGGATGCTGAAGAGAATGGAGTCGCCCGAAGCAAGACGCGAAGCATACGGTGACAAAGGTAAAGAGAGGTAAGCCTTCTGGGTATAAGCCGGCAAATCGCCATCCGCATCATGATAGAGGCGCACATGCAATGTGTGAACTCCGGTAGAAGAAGTGGTAAGGCTATCTTCCACAAAGCGGAAAACATGTCGCCCATTCTGAGCCTTTACGAGCAATACCATATTGAGGTAATTTCCTCCCCTCCAAATGCTTTGCATCTCTACGGCATCAGCCTTTATACCATCGGGGAAAGCATTCAAAGGCTCAGCATAAGGAGCCGGTATGGCTTGAAGAGAATAGATTTTCACCCCTCCATCAACAAGTTCATAGCGCGAAAGAGTGCGGTAAATGGTATCTGACTTAACTCCTTCAGCTATCAATTCAGACGTATTGACAATAGCCAGATTCTCCCCCTTATCCGTGTGGATGTGGGTGAACGCTCCCGAAGCATCCGTAACCACATCGGCAAACTCACTCAACAACGGGGGATAAACATAACCATCCTCGTCGTCAGAGCAGGAAATAAAGCCCGCCGACAACGTCAGCAGGCCTATTATACCTTTGAAAATATATCGTCCGGCCTTGTTCATCAGTCGATATTCATTGCTTTCAAATAGTTTTTCACAGGGTTGGCATACATGGCCAACATCTTTTCACACAAGAAGGCTTCATCCTTATCCGGAAGGTCAATCTTAGCCAATTGCCCGGCAATATATTGTTCGAAGACGGTTTTCTCCTCGGATGAATACTTGTCGGCAAAGCGATTCTCACCCGTCAACCAATCGTATGCCACATAGCTACCTGGATAGAAACGGTAATTGGCATGTATCTGCTGGTCAATCATGGCACTGATAGCGGAAAATATATCTGTCTTGGGCATGGAAGGATCCAGTGCGTCCAACTTGTCGTTGATACACGGAGTCAGTTGGAAATGGATGCGCCCCTTGCGTCCGAAGATACCCGTCTGCATATTCAACAGGTCATCTTCACGACTCTTCTTGAAATCAGGTATATCGCGTTTCTGCTGATACTCCTTTGCTTTCAGATAATCACACGGGTCATATTCATACGAAATGGCTGCAGGCGATATGTTCAATCCTTTCAAGCGTTCAACGATGGAGCCTTCGCCACCCATAGCCATCATCTTCAGCACACTATCCTGCGTGCGGTCGTCCGAATCCTTGGCACGTCCCTCGCGTTGGGCAATCCAGATGTTTTCCTTCTTCTCGTCGATAGCAAAGTGCATGTAGCGCGACATGCGGGCCGAAGCCTCCAACATCTGACGCATGGTGAGAGCACGTTGCACGATGAACGACTTGTTGATGCGCACCAGTTTCTTTATCCACGGGAAGATGAGCAGGTTGTCACCAATGGCGATCTCTACGGTATTTTGCCCATTATCGACCAAAAGGACAGAGAGCAAAGCCGAGTCAAGTACAATATCGCGATGGTTGGTAATGAACGTGTGCGGACAATTGTCACCTTGAATGGCCGAGCAATCGATACTCATACCATCGCTACACTTCTTCACCAGATTGTGGAGGAAGGGATAGCAGAAGGCCTTTTGAAACTCCAGATTGGTTTTGCATTGGCGCATCTGCATGGCTATGGCCTCGAAAGGAATGCCGGGCATTACCTTCTCTATAACACGACGGAAAGCCTCATCGGCAATCAGTTCTTCATATACGGCAGGAAGTTCCTCAGGGGAATAAGGCCGTATGTCGTCGAATTCAGCGGGAATGGGAGACCCACTAACGGACCCTCCAATTGGTGACTCTCCCCCTTGCCCCTCCCTGTGAGGGAGGGAAGTAGATTGTTTTGAATCTCCTGTATTATTCATAATCAGATTGATTTTTATTCTTTATAATGTTGTCTTGGGAATAAAGTCAACTTAAACTATTCACTCCCTTCCCTCACAGGAGGGGTAAGGGGGAGAGTCCCCAATTTATCTTCAATAATCTCAGTCATCACATCCTTGATGTCCAATCCGGCGGCACGCACCTGTTGGGGGATGAAACTAGTAGCGGTCATACCAGGAGTGGTGTTCACCTCCAAGAGGTTGATTTTAGTACCTTCGGTGATGAAGTAATCGATGCGGATGATGCCTTGTGCACCGATGATGTCGTAAACGGCAGAGGTCAACGCCCACACACGGTTGCGCACTTCATCGGGGATACGGGCAGGGGTAATCTCTTCCACCTGACCATTGTACTTGGCATCGTAGTCGAAGTACTCGTTGTGGCTCACCACTTCGGTGATGGGGAGCACCACATTCTTGCCTTTCACCTTATAACACCCGCAAGAGATTTCTGTTCCGTCGAGGAAAGCCTCAATCACCACCTCATCGGCCTCTTCAAAGGCTTTGGCAATGGCAGGTTGGATGTCTTCAGGAGTTTTCACCTTGGTCACTCCGAAGCTGCTTCCTCCCAAACTGGGTTTCACAAAACAGGGAAGGCCAATCTTCTCCACCACATCGGAATCAGAGATTGTCTGCCCCTTGCGAAGCATCAGCGACTCGGCCACACGCACACCGAAGCCTTTCAAGTACTGGTTGCAGGCAAACTTGTTGTAGGTGAGCGATGCGGCAAACACCCCACAACATGAATAGGGAATACCCAACATGTCGAAGTAACCCTGCAAACGTCCGTCCTCACCAGGTGTGCCATGGATGGTGATGTAGGCAAAGTCGAACTTCACCTTCTGGCCATCGAGCACAAAGCTGAAATCGTTGCGGTCGATGGGCAATTCGGTGCCATCAGTCAGTTGCACGTGCCAATCATTGCCGTGCATCACTACTATATATAAGGTGTATTTCTCCTTGTCGATAAACGAATAGATGCCTTGCGCACTACGCAAAGAGACTTGGTACTCCGAGGTGTCGCCTCCGGCAACGATAGCGATGATGTGACTCTCCCCCACCTTCTCCCTGTGAGGGAGGGGAGTTGAATGATTTGTGTCCTTTATACTGTTCATATTCTATTTAAGTTTCGCAAGCTCAACTTTCTGGAGTTCAGGAGTACAGAAGTTTCCGCTTCGCTCAGGAGTTACAGACAATAGATTTGACCGTCATGTTAAGTATAGTCGAAACTATCGTCTGAACTTCTGTAACTACAGAACTCCTGCAACTTCTTATACTTGCGAAAGTTGAATATTCTATATCTTGTTCCTTTTCTACATCTTAATAATTTCTTTATGATAAGAATCAGTCGAGGCTATTCACTCCCCTCCCTCACAGGGAGGGGTAAGGGAGAGGGTCTGCTGGGTCCACCTTCTCCAACGCTCTATCAATTGCGTCATATCCTCGGGCAATTCGGTGGTGAAGAACATCTCCTCACCCGTGCGGGGATGCACAAAGCCAAGTGTGCGGGCATGAAGGGCCTGACGCGGACAAATGTCGAAGCAATTGTGTACAAACTGCTTGTATTTGGCAAAGTGAGTGCCCTTCAGTATTTCGTTTCCTCCATAGCGCTCGTCATTGAAGAGGATGTGGCCGATGTGCTTCATGTGCACACGTATCTGGTGTGTGCGTCCCGTCTCCAACCGGCACTCTACGAGGGTGACATAACCGAAACGCTCCAACACCTTGTAGTGGGTGACAGCATGTTTTCCAATCTCAGGATCACTGAAAACAGCCATCTGCATACGGTCCTTCGGATGGCGGGCAATGTTCCCCTCAATTCTTCCCGTGTCTTCCAAAAAGTTTCCCCAGACGAGGGCGTTATATTGGCGTTTTGTTGTCTTGTTGAAGAACTGAAGTCCCAGGTGTGTCTTGGCATCGGGTGTCTTGGCCACAACGAGCAAGCCCGACGTGTCTTTGTCGATACGATGCACAAGGCCCACTTGCGGGTCGTTGGGGTCGTACTCAGGGTTGTCCCTCAGGTGCCAGGCAATGGCGTTCACCAAAGTGCCATGATAGTTTCCACATCCAGGATGCACCACCAATCCGGCCGGCTTGTTGATAACCATCAGGTCTTCATCCTCATACACCACATCGAGGGGGATGTCCTCGGGGATGATGTCGTTGTCGTATCGCGGACGATCCATCATCACGGTGATAACCTCGCAAGGCTTCACCTTGTAGCTGCTCTTCACAGGTTTGCCATTGGCCATCACATACCCCATATCTGCCGCCCGCTGGATGCGGTTGCGCGAAGAGTTCACAATGCGTTCGCCCAAGAACTTGTCCACCCGCATAGGTGTCTGCCCCTTATCGACAACCACCCGGAAGTGTTCGTGCAACTCGCCACTCTCCTGCCCCACCGGCTCTATGTCGTCCAACTCATCGGGCAGGATGTCTTCCGCTTCGTCTATCATCTTCCTATACCTATTAATATATAATATATGTACGCACCGGGTTACTCAAACCACGAATCGTCCACCACCGTAGCCTCTTCGCTCTGGAAATTGCGTGACCCTCCCGACAAGCTGTCGCCCATCATCTCTTCCATGAACATATATTCGCCTCCACCGACTTCCAGCACCAACGTTGCACCCAAGGGCACTTCATCGCCATTCTTCAGCGACGCACCCTTGTACTTGATGCCGTATATCCAGTCTTGTTCACCTTCAATGGTGTCGTTTTCGGCCAACACGAATCCCATGGCCTTCAATTTGGCTTCTGCTTCGCGGAGCGAACTATTGTCTATCAGGTCGGGGATGACCCGCATAGGCGGGCGGTTGGTGTTCACGGTGAGATACACCGAACGTCCCTCCTTCACCACCGAACCCTGTGCAGGGGTCATATCAAGGATAATGCCTCCGGGTTTCGACGGATTATAGGTTGAGTCGGACACTACGGGCGTCAACGTATGCTTGCGCAACAAAGCCTCCGCTTCGTCCCATTGCAGACCTATCACTTCGGGCACGGTCACGGCCACATCATGGTCGGTATAGTGGTCGAGCCACTTGAACACGCCCCACACCAATCCTACGGCCACAATAGCCATGGCCAACAGGTTGCCCCAAAAGAAGAAGTTCTTCTTGATGGAAAAGAATTCTTTTATCGTCATTTCTCTATTCTTTTGTCAGTCACTGAGCCTACATCAGTCGAAGACTGAACCAACATCAGCCCAAGACTAAGCCTACCTTAACCCTGGCTTAAGGTAACCTTAACCCAAGGCTGATGCAGGCGGGGATAAAACCCACGTTTCTCTTCTGCCTGCAAATATACAAAAAAATAAAAGAAGCAAAGGCATCTGCATAGAAAACCTTTACTTCTTCTTATTAATCCTTCGTACTATGTCCGCAAGATTACTTCTTGGTAGTACCGTTGAACTCGTCAGAAACGGTCAACTTCTTACGACCCTTTGCGCGACGTGCAGCCAATACTCGGCGACCATTAGCGGTAGCCATTCTCTCACGGAAACCGTGTTTGTTCTTTCTCTTTCTGTTTGAGGGTTGGAATGTTCTTTTCATTTCAATATTTTTGCTTTATGTTATTATTCCATTGCAGTTTCGGGGTGCAAAAATAGATATTTTTTTTGAATCAACCAAGCAAACTGACTTTTTTAGCTCATACTTTTGCTTATTTTGCCGATTTCTTGTACTTTTGCACCCGCAAAACAATACTTTTTGCATCCAAATGTCATTTTTTGACTTCGGACAACAAGGAAAACATTCAAATAATAACATATAAATAAAAGGAGAAAATAATTATGATTAATGCACAAGACATTAAGAACGGAACCTGCATCCGCATGGATGGAAAGTTGTATTTCTGTATCGAATTCCTGCATGTAAAACCCGGTAAGGGTAACACCTTCATGCGCACCAAGCTGAAAGACGTGGTGAACGGATACGTACTCGAGCGTCGTTTCAACATCGGTGAAAAGCTGGAAGACGTGCGCGTTGAACGTCGTCCCTACCAGTTCCTCTACAAGGAAGGTGAGGATTACATCTTCATGAACAACGAGACTTTTGACCAGGCCCCCATCGCCAAGGACCTCATCACTGGTGTGAACTTCTTGAAGGAAGGTATGGAAGTAGAGGTTGTTTCTGACGCTTCAACTGACACCGTTCTTTATGCCGAACTCCCCGTGAAGGTTGTGCTTCAGGTGACTTACACCGAGCCGGGCCTCAAGGGTGATACAGCTACCAACGCCACCAAGCCTGCTACCGTAGAGACTGGTGCCGAGGTGCGCGTGCCCCTCTTCATCAACGAAGGCGAGTTCATCGAAATCGACACTCGCGACGGCTCTTACCTGAACCGTAAGAAGGAAGCGTAATTAGTAAAAAAAACGAAGAGTGAAGAACGAAGAGTGAAGAATCATAGTGTGTAAAAGCTATTGGATTCTTCGTTCTTCGTTCTTCACTCTTTACTTAATATAGGATTCTTCACTCTTCATTCTTCACTCTTCATTTTCTATGCGCTACTCATTCGTCATCCCCGTCTATAACCGTCCCGATGAAGTGGACGAGTTGTTGGAAAGCCTCACCCACCAGACATTCACCGACTTTGAAGTCGTAGTGGTGGAAGACGGTTCATCAGTCCCTTGCCGACACATTGTGGAGAAGTATGCCAATCGCCTGCCCGTCCGCTACTTCGACAAACCGAACTCAGGCCCCGGACAGACACGCAACTACGGCGTAGAGCGTAGCACGGGCGAATACGTCATCGTGCTCGACTCTGATTGCATCATCCCCCCCGGTTATCTGCAAGCGGTAGAAGACGAACTGAAGCGCGAACCTGCAGACGCATTCGGAGGCCCTGACCGTGCACATGCCTCATTTACTCCCGTACAGAAGGCCATCAACTACGCCATGACCTCCTTCTTCACCACGGGCGGTATTCGTGGAGGCTCGAAGAAGAAGATGGACAAGTTCTATCCGCGCAGCTTCAACATGGGCATCCGTCGCGACGTTTACCTTGCCCTCGAAGGTTTCTCCAAGATGCGCTTCGGCGAAGACATCGACTTCAGCATCCGCATCTTCAAGGGAGGCTACCGTTGCCGGCTCTTCCCCGAAGCATGGGTGTGGCACAAACGGCGCACCGACCTGAAGAAATTCTTCAAGCAAGTGCACAATTCGGGCATTGCCCGCATCAACCTCTACAAGAAATACCCCGAGTCACTGAAACTTGTCCACATGCTCCCCGCCGTGTTCACCGTAGGCGTATGCCTGTTATTGCTTCTTTTCATCATCGGCTTACTTTTCACGGGATTGGGCATCCTTACCATCTACCGGGCAACCCACGTTGGAGTTCATTGCATCAGTGGCCCTGTTGCCATCCTTGCACTCGGAGTATTCACCATGCTTGCCGCCCTTGCTCCCCTACTCCTCTTCTCGCTCATCATCTGCATCGATGCCTCCATCCGCAACCGTTCATTGTGGATAGGTCTGCTTTCTGTGCCCGCCTCGTTCATCCAACTTACCGGCTACGGCACCGGATTCCTCCGCGCCTGGTGGAAGCGTTGCCTCCTTGGCAAAGACGAATTCGCCGCATTCGAGAAGAATTTCTACAAATAAATCCAGACGAGTTGAACAACAGACCCAGAAAGAGACTTGGTCATCTCACACCAAATGAGAAATTTAATTTATTATTAATTAATTCGAATTCGATTGCATTTAAAAGTTGAATTCACCTATTTTTGCGCAGCATATAATCCATTCTTATTTAACGACATACAATTATGAGGACTGAAAAAATTTATGTAGTATGGTTGCTCTCTGCATTTTTTTTGATGTTAGGGAGTATGGGGGCGATTGCCCAAACCTACGAAAGAACCTTCTTTCTTGAGTTTGCACCAGAAAGTTTCCCGATTAAAAAAGGTCATGATGGATTGGATTATATCCAGCCTGATACATCGCTGTACAATTGTACATTTGAGAATGATACATCCAAGCCTGAATTACCTTGCATAAATTACAAGATACTACTTCCTGACAATTATAAAATTAAAAAAGTATCGTACTTCGCCAAAGAAGAATTCTATTATGATGAAGGAGTCGTACTCCGACCCAATTCCAAAGAAATACCAGCTTCTACAACATCTGGTGATGAAAACAAGGGTATTACATATCCCTATGCCATTCATCCTGCAAAAGCAATATGTACATCGGAAGAGGTTGTGGACGGATACAGGATAGGTAATTTCAGCATCATGCCATTCTATTATGCTGTTGAATATAAGTTACTAACCTTGTCGATGATTTTTAAGTTAACTATTATTGTTGAACCTGTTGAAGAAACAGAAAAGATTGAGCATAAAGAAGAAATGGCGGAATCTCTCAAATCTTTGATTTACAACAATGAAGACATTGGAAAGAATACAGACAACTGGGCGAAGATAGAGAACCCCTCAACTCAATGCACAGTGGGCAATATTCCCATAAACGGATGGAATAAGATTGAGTACAGATACACCAAAGACTGGAATATCCGTTTTGCCGCGCCCCAAACTTTGATGGAGACTGCACAAGTGGGCATCTTGGTAAATGCAGATTCAATCCATAACGGTACTACGTATCAAGTGATAGAACGGAAAAAGAACGGAAACGTGACCGATTCATTGCTTTACCGTCAAGAAGGGAACAGGGTATATCGCTACTCCGAAACAGAAAAGAAGGATGTCCTTCTCTTTGATTTTGGTCTGAACGAAGGCGACGACTTCATTGCACCTGGTGGAGAAGTGTGGACGGTGGACGAAATCAGGCAAACCGCCGAATACAATGATTGGATGGAAAAGAAGATGGTCATGAAAGGGAAAGAAGACGGAACGGTCAAAGACGTATGGCTGGAGCATGTGGGTTCGCTTTATACAGGTATATTGACTTACGATGACCTTGGCGGAAGCAGTTCATTGCCCCAATTGGTCTATTGCCGGCAGGGTGATACTGATCCTTGGCTGTTCGATGTCAATACGGAACATTTTAAGATTGTGTATTTCCATCCTTTGAGGGGTGGAGATGACAAAGAGTATAACTTCGTCCAATCGTTATCCCCCGAAGAATTGGCATATTTCAATCAAGGCGGAGGAGAATATCTGTACGCTAATTTTGAAGGAAACACATTGCATGTGTATGGAAAAATGGGAGTCGGTTGCTATCGTTATCCGATGGAGTGCCGCATCATTGGCAATGAAATATTATTGGAAGTTAACAATATGCATTATGGGGATTTGAATGATTGTGGTTATGGTTTCTACGTTGACATCAGAATCCCCCAAATAAAAGTCGGTGACTACATTGTCAAATATGAAACAATCGACTATCCCAAGGAAGTGCTGATTTTGACATCTTCTCCTTCTACTATTGGGTACACGCCAAGCATGAGAAGAGGGGTAAATATGTCAGTAAATGGCGCTACTTTCCTCTGCACTTCCCCCACAGCCGTAAAGTTGGAAATCTACACCATGGATGCCGTCAAGGTAGGCGAAGCTGCTTTTGCAAACGATGAAGCATCGGTGAAAGTGAAAAAGACTCCTGCAACGTATCTCTATATTGTGACCTATCCCAACGGACGGCGCGAGAGCGGGAAAGTGATGATGAAATGATTCTCCGCACCATGTCAGAATTGCCCTTTTTCACACAGCTGGCTGTGATGGCCGATGGAGCTGGCTGTGTTGGCCATCGCAGCCTGCTGTATCGGCCAATGCAGCAGGCTGCGTGAAAAAGGGGATTCTGGCCCAACTTCTCCCGACGAAGAACAATTCACGGGAATCGGGATTATTTGTAATGACAATTCATTCACCCCTGTAAAGAAATCGAAAATACATCCTTCCTTCGCAACCTCAGCCATGGGATA
>JAFXDG010000049.1 GCA_017521285.1 Bacteroidaceae bacterium
CCAAAGTAACTCCTTTTATCGATGAATATTCAAATACATTAACTCCCAATCAGCCGGAAGGTGCATTTATGGGAGAAAATATAATCTTTCAAGAAAAAAAGCGATGTTTTATTTGCATAGAAACATAGAATGCACACCCTCTTATGAATTATTCTTTGTTTTATTCCTTATTCTACTACTTGATAGATATGGCGCAAGTTGCGTCCTTCATGATCGTAGTCAAGGCCGTAGCCCACGATGAACTCATTGGCGATGTCGAAGCAGCGGTATGGGATGTCCAAATCAACTTGCAGATTGCCGGGTTTTACCAACAGGGATGAAATGTGTATTTCTGCAGGATGCTTTTCTTCCAGCATACGGAGCAGTTCTTTCATGGTAAAGCCTGTGTCGATGATATCCTCAACGATGATGACGGTGCGTCCTTCAATGTTTTGTGTCAATCCTAACAGTTGCTTGACTTCTCCTGTAGAACTTACTCCTTCGTAGGATGCTACACGTACGAAGGTGATTTCGCAAGGGATAGTGATGTCGCGCAACAGGTCGGCGGCAAATACGAATGAACCATTCAGTATGACCAAAAACAGGGGGTTCTTTCCTGCCAAGTCGGTGTTCATCCGATTGGCCAGTTCTTTTACACGGGCTAATATTTCTTCTTCTGAGATATATAAAGCAAATTGTTTGTCTTTTACTTGTACGGTGTTCATTGGTTAGATTTTTTTCTATTTGTTTTTTCTTGTGTTAGTTAGAAAGTCCATTTGGCCGCCAATGTTGGGATGGCATAGAAGCGGTTGTTTTTACCGTCGGTAGGCCATACCAAATTGTTACAGATTTCCACTTCTGCACCTACACTCAGTTTGCATGCATCATCCACACCGTCAAGCGCCCACAGGTTTACCCAGAATTGGGGTTCGCTGCTCAGTACCAATGCACCGTTGACACTGTTGTCGTGCCACAAATCGGCATATCCGCTGAATGTATAGAGGCCTTGACCGAAATGGATACCCCATACAGTGGTGAGTTGCCAACTGTGTTTGTTGATTGGGTGGTTGGCCAAGTACTTGTATAAAGCCTGTACGGAGAATGTCTTGCTGAAATCTGCGTTTGCCCAATTCCATGCAGCACCAGCCAGATAGGCATCGTCGTAGCAGCCTGTAGCTCCGGCCAATCCGCCGTTATACTCCACGTGGACAGCTATCGGGGCATCCCAAAAGCGAAGTTCGCGGGAGAGTTCGGCATAAACGCTGGTCATGGTATTGTCGGCAAAGTTTCCGTCAACGAAGAAGTAAGTGTTTCCCCATTTGTCAGCGGTGAAGTTCTCGATGGTGGCCGTCCAACGCGGGCGGTTAGAGAGTTCGCTACCATAGATGTCGTTTCCAAAATCGTGATGTATCTGCACATTCAGTTGTGCATTTATCTGTATAGTTGCCAGCGTCAAGGCAATGGCTAAAAATATTCTTTTCATAATGAATGTTGTTTGATAATGCTTGTTAAACCATAAATTTGATAAGGAAGAATGCAGCCAGGATGTACATGCCGATACTCATTTTACGGTAGTTTCCGCTACAGAGGTTGATGAAGATGTAGCTCAAATGTCCCAATACAATACCGTCGGAGATACTGTACGACAACGGCATGAACAGGATGCAGATGAAAGCAGGAATGGCCTCTGAGTAGTTGTTGAAATCTATTTTCAATATGGAACCCATCATCATGAGGCCTACCAATACCAATACGGGAGTGGTGGCTGCTGCCGGGATAGCCAAAAACAATGGGGCAAAGAACAGTGCCAACAGGAAGCAGGCACCTGTCACAACGGCAGTCAGTCCGCTACGTCCTCCTTCGTTCACACCAGCGGCACTCTCCACATACACGGCTACTGTGCTGGTACCCATGGCGGCACCTGCTGCTGTAGAAATTGAATCTACCATAAACACCTCTTTTAGCTTAGGTATCTTACCATCAGCCTTTATCATGCCGGCACGGCTGGTTACACCGATAACCGTACCGATACAGTCGAACAAATCAACAAAGAGCAGGGTAAATACGATGATAACCATATCTTTACTGAGTATCTGATTCCATTCAAACTTCAGGAAGATAGGCTCTATGGAAGGGGGAATACTGAATATGCCGTCGAAGTTTGTCACTCCCAAGGGGATGCCTATCAGTGTAGTTATCAGAATGCCGAAAAGCAGTGCACCTTTTATGTTCTTGACCAGCAACACCGAGGTCAGCACAATACCGATGACTCCTAATAGAGCTGAACCTGAGGTCAGATTGCCAAGGCTCACCAAAGTGGCGTCGTTGTTCACGATGATGTCTGCACTCTTTAGTCCGATGAAGGCTATGTAGAGACCGATACCAGCACTGATGGCATTCTTTAGCGTATTGGGAATGACATCTACTATCTTTTCACGCAAGTTTGTGACGGTCAGCAGGATGAATACCAATCCTTCGAGGAAGACGGCCGTCAAGGCAAATTGCCACGAGTAGCCCATAATCATACACACCGTATAGGCAAAGAAGGCATTCAAGCCCATGCCCGGTGCCAAGGCCAGCGGCAATTTGGCATAGAGTCCCATGAAGATGGTAGGCAATGCCGACATGATAACTGTGGTAGTGAACAAGGCCCCCTTGTCCATACCGGTTTCACCGAGAATATTGGGGTTTACGGCCAAAATGTAGGCCATAGTGAGGAAAGTGGTGATTCCAGCCATCACTTCCGTCTTGACAGTGGATGTTTTCGGGTCGAATCCGAAAAGTTTTTCAAGCATAATAGATAATCAGATGTGTTTTTTATTCTAAGCCACAAATATAAAGACTATTTTTGAATTGGACGAAGAAAAGATAAAAAAACTTAATGCTGAGTGTGCAATATTTTATATAAAAGACTTAGGCGCGGATTATGTGGACGGACATGGAAGGGTATTTCCGTGCAATCCGCATAATCCGCGCCTAAAATACTTTGGGCTTATGCTCAATACTTTATGTGCAGTTCCTGCAATATCTGACGCATCTTCTCAAAAGTGGTGATGCGTGTGGGCACCAACGGCAGGCGCAGACGGTTTTCAATCATGCCCATGGCATTGAGCATGGCCTTCACACCGGCAGGATTGCCATCCACGAAGAGGAGGCTGAACAGTTCGGTGAAACTGTGGTGAATCTTCAAGGCATTGGCATAGTCGCCCTGCAGAGCCAGACGGGTCATGCGACTGAACTCCTTGGGGAAAGCATTTCCGATAACCGAGATGACTCGCACGGCACCCAATGTGATGAGCGGGAAGGTGATGCCGTCGTCGCCCGAGATGACGTCGAAGTTTTCCGGCTTGTTCTTGATGATGTCGTCCATCTGTGTGATGTTGCCCGAAGCCTCCTTGATAGCAATGACGTTCTTGAAGTCGCGTGCAATGCGCAAGGTTGTTTCTGCCGTCATGTTCACGCCCGTGCGTCCCGGTACGTTGTAGAGCACGATGGGCAGGTCGGTCGATTCAGCGATGGCCTTATAGTGCTGGTAGATGCCTTCTTGCGAGGGCTTATTATAATAAGGTACTACGGAAAGGATGGCATCGATGCCAGTGAAATCATCGTTTTTCAGCGAATCAATGACGGCTTGTGTATTGTTTCCTCCGCAACCCAACATGATGGGGATGCGTCCGTTCACACGCTCCACAACCAGGCGGGTAATTTCTCGTTTCTCTTCCGTTGTCAGTGTCGGGGTTTCGGCCGTGGTACCCAATACACACAGGAAGTCTGCACCATTCTGCACCAAGTGGTCCACCATGCGCATCAAGGCCGGATAATCCACCGAGCCATCTTCCTTAAATGGAGTGATAAGGGCCACGCCCATTCCTTTAAATCTGCGGTATATCATATAGATAGCGTTTCTTACGTTTCAATTTTAAACTAATTGGCCGCAAAATTACAAAATAAATTCGGTAAAAGCTGCATTTTGCTTGACAAATATTCCTCTTTTCTGTGATTTTAGAAACAATTTTTTCTGAACAGATTGGTAGGCGATGATGCACCTTTCCTTTCTATAGTCATAATAGCTCCTTATTTTCATGTCCTTCTTTCCTCATCTTGTCTTGTTGTCATAGTGAAGGTAATCTCCTGCCACGGTGATGGAAGTTCTCTGCCTTATACTTGGCAGAGTTTTGCCTCCATGGTGGCAGATGTCTGCCAACGGCGTTGGCAGTAGTAAAAGGAACGAATGGGTAAGCAAAAAGATACAGATGAATCCGTGTTACCAAAGGTAATCTTCCACGTAAGCGTCGAAATCCCACTCCTCAGTGAAGCCGAGTCGGGCGATTATCTGGCGCACAGCCTTCTGCTCGTCGGGTGAAAGCGGTCGTTCGCCCTTGCGGATGCGGTAGTAGCTCCGTTCGCTGAAGTGCATCGACAAGGCCGTTACTGTCCGTTCGTGAATTTTGTAGGGCAGTTCTCCCATCACCTTTTTCATCCCTTTGGCGTAGCGCACCTTTTGTGCCGAAGTATAGTGCTTGCATCCGTTTTCGGATGTTTCAAGATGCTTGGGGTTAAAAATCGTAACTTGTGCATCATCGCACTCTGTCAGAGCCACATGGCGCAAGCATTCCTTTGCCTTCGGACATTCCGTCCGTGTGCATAGGGGGTAGTTGAATGGGATTTTCATATTTGTGGTATTTATTATAATTGCATTTTCGATGTAAAGTTAATCATTTTTGTGGGTATAATCGAATATTTAGAGAGAAAAAGTTGGAAAAGTTTTTCTTTTCCTGATTTAGTTTGGATAAACGATTAATAAAGGACAAAACAGTCTATAACGTTAGTGCTTCTTGTATTTACAAGTGCTTCTTCAACCATAGAAATAGCGGTCATCTCCGCTTCTGCTTCTGATGATGCATAAATTTGTACAACGATACATTCTTCTAAATCGGTAGTTATTTGAACGTCATAATGTGTCATTATCTAGTGTCTTTTTTATATCGGCATAAATGGCAACTTTTATATTTGTACAGATGCTGTTTCCATGTGGGAATGGTACGTAATAAAAAACAGTGTTACAATTGTCTAATAATTTGCCTGCATAGCCTTTGGTAATATTCTTCTTAAGATATTCGTTAACAAAGCATTTAACAACTTTGCTATGTAATAAAACCACAATTCTAGGCTTATATAACATTATATCTTCTTGCAATCTTATGCAATTCTTAAGTGTTGGTTTTACTATAGAGCTATTGCTTTCTGCCAAATAATTAACCAAATCTGTGATGCCATATTCGTAATTATGGTGATTTATTGAGGAACTTCCAAAAACGACATTGTCAGCAACATCTTTATCTATATGTTCCTTAATAAGTCCAGATTCATATAACTGATTCCAAAAGGATTGATTGGTTGAGAAATAATGTCCCTTTTTGCTTGATGTGTTTGCAGGATTAAGACCAACGAATAAAATGTCTAAATTTCTTCTTAGAAAAGGATATATCATGTTTGTTATATGAATTAAATTGTTGTAGCTTTAGAAGAAAAGGTAATTTAGATTAATTTTGCTTCCATCAGAATGGCTAAAGATGGTGATTGTACTCTATCAACGTATTTTTTTAATGATTTGGTATTAATGTGTTCCAATTCTTTGTATGCTAAATAGAGATTGTCTATATTTATAACAAAAGGTTTCCCTGTGTCCTCTCGAATACCAGAACATTCATTTCCTTTTATTTGAATGGAAGAATATTTCTTTCCTGTTACACTTATTGCATAGTGAACATTTTGAATTTTTCTGAGAAATTCGTCTTTACTGATTTTAATCATACTCTAATGTTATTTTCTATATGTTAATTAATGCGTTTTCTCCTTCAATCATCTTCAAGAACTCCTCTTCGTTGACGATGGCAACGCCCAGTTTGGTGGCTTTCTCCAGTTTGCTGGGGCCCATGTTTTCACCGGCAAGGATGAAGGATGTCTTGCCGGAGATGCTTCCTACGTTCTTTCCTCCGTGCTTCTCTATCAAGGCTTTGTATTCGTCGCGCGAATGGTGGGTGAACACACCGCTGATGACGATACTTTTGCCTGCCAGGCGGTCGGTGCGCTCGCTCAACACCTCTTCGCTCAGTTCAAACTGGAGTCCGGCAACTTTCAGACGTTCAATTAGTTGCAGGTTGTCTTCGTCGGCAAACCAGCGGATGACGCTTTGGGCAATACGTTCACCTATTTCATCCACGTGGATGAGGTCGTCCAGTGTAGCTTCCTTCAGTTGGTCAATTGTGGGAAAAGCATTGGCCAGTTTCTTGGCTACCGTTTCGCCTACGTAGCGGATGCCGAGGGCGAAAAGCACGCGTGGGTAAGGCACTTCCGTAGATTGGCGGATGGCCTCCACCATGTTGGTTGCTGAGCGTTGGCCTATCCGGCTCAAGCGTGGCAGAGTTTGGGGGTGCAGGTCGTAGAGGTCGGCCACGTTACGGATGAGGCCGGCATTGTATAAGAGGTCCACTGTCTCAGGACCTAACTTGTCTATATTCATCGCCTTACGGGTGATGAAGTGTTCAATTTTCCCTTTGAGCTGTGGTGGGCAAGCCTTGTCATTGGGGCAATAGTGGGCAGCTTCGTCTTCGTTGCGCATCAGCTGAGTGCCACATTCGGGACAACGGGTGATGAACTTCACCTTGTCGCCCACCATGAAACGGGCCTCTTTATCTACTCCCGTAATCTTAGGGATGATTTCACCTCCCTTTTCCACATACACCATATCGCCGATGTGGAGGTCGAGCCCCTCGATGATGTCGGCATTGTGGAGCGAAGCACGTTTGACCACGGTACCCGATAGTTGCACAGGGTCGAGGTTGGCCACGGGGGTGATGGCACCGGTGCGTCCCACCTGATAGCTGATGCTGTTCAGACGGGTGCAAGCCCGTTCGGCTTGAAACTTGTAGGCAATGGCCCAACGGGGCGACTTGGCCGTATATCCGAGGTTCTTCTGCTGACGTAGTGAGTTGACCTTCAGTACAATGCCATCGGTGGCTACAGGCAGATTCTTGCGCTCGGTATCCCAGTAGTGGATAAAGTCGAACACCTCTTGCAAGGTGCCGACTTTTCGTGTGGCATCCGAAATCTTGAATCCCCATTCGCGTGCCTTCTGCAAGTTTTCGTAGTGTCCGTCGCAGGGGAGCTCTTCGCCCAGCATATAATAGAGGTAGGCATCCAGTTTGCGACTGGCCACCACCGATGAGTTCTGCAATTTCAGAGTGCCCGAAGCTGCATTACGCGGATTGGCAAAGAGGGGCTCTTCGTTGGCAGCACGCTCTTCATTCAGCTTTTCGAATACGCTCCAAGGCATCAGTATCTCACCACGGATTTCGAAATTCTTCGGATAGTCTGTCCCTTGCAATTTCAAGGGGATGGTGCGGATGGTCTTCACGTTGTCCGTCACGTCGTCGCCCTTTACACCGTCGCCACGTGTCACGGCGCTTACCAGCAGGCCATTTTCGTATGTCAGTGAGATGGAGGTGCCATCGTATTTCATTTCGCAACAGATTTCAAACTCCTCGTCGCCCAGCATCTTGCGTGCACGTTCGTAGAAATCGGTCACTTCACCTTCCGAATAGGTGTTTCCGAGGGAGAGCATGGGATATTTGTGTGCCACTTGACTGAACACCTTGCTCAAGTCGCTGCCTACGCGCATGGTGGGCGAGTTTTCGTCATAAAACTCCGGATGCGCCTGCTCCAAGTCTTGCAACTCGCGCATCATGCGGTCAAACTCAAAGTCCGTTATCTCCGGTGCATTCAGCACGTAGTAGTTATGATTGTGGCGGTGCAGCTCTGCCCGCAGGGTCTCTATCTGTTGTTGGATGGTGGCCATGATTTGGATTTTTATTCGCAAAAATACGCATTCCATTTCAATATCGCAACGAATCCCATGCTTTTTTCGTACTTTTGCAACCGAATTAAAGAAAACGACAAATTATGCGCATAGACATCATAACCGTATTGCCCGAGATGATTGAAGGATTCTTCAATTGCTCCATTATGAGCCGGGCGCAAAAGAAGGGATTGGCAGAGATTCATTTGCACCATCTTCGCGAATATACTCTCGATAAGCATCGTCGCGTGGATGACTATCCGTATGGCGGATGTGCCGGCATGGTGATGCAGATTGAGCCGATTGACCGTTGCATTTCAATGTTGAAGGAGCAACGCGAATATGACGAGGTCATCTTCACTTCACCCGATGGTGAGCAGTTCAACCAACGGATGGCAAACACTCTTTCCCTCTCACAAAATCTTATCATTTTATGCGGACATTTCAAGGGTATTGATTTCCGCATCCGTGAGCATCTGATTACGAAAGAAATCAGTATTGGTGATTATGTCCTTACGGGAGGTGAACTGGCCGCAGCTGTGATTGCCGATTCTATTGTCCGTATCATACCTGGAGTCATCTCTGATGAGCAATCAGCTTTGTCCGATTCTTTCCAAGACAATCTGTTGGCTCCGCCCGTCTATACCCGTCCGGCAGAATACAAAGGTTGGCGTGTGCCCGATGTGCTTCTTTCCGGCCACGAAGCCAACATCCGCGATTGGGAACTTCAGCAAGCTATTGAGCGAACCAAGCAACTTCGTCCTGACTTGTTGGAGGGAAGTGGGTGGTAAAAAATTGATACCGTAAGTTCGTACTTATAAAAAAGGCACGGATTACACGGATAAACACGGATTCTTATTCATGATTGATATTATTAGAAATCCGTGTAGTCCGTGTAATCCGTGCCTGAATTATATCTTGTAAGTCGTTTTTACACTTCCAATCCGCCGATAATATCCTTTACCGATGCGAATCCGTGACGGTTCAGGTAGTCGTCAATACCTTGAGCAACTTTCACGGTGATAGCCGGATCGATGAAGTTTGCCGTACCTATCTGGATGGCGGTAGCACCGGCAAGAAGAAATTCAACGGCATCGCTCCAGTTCATGATGCCTCCCAATCCGATAACAGGAATTTTCACTGCCTGAGCCACTTGCCATACCATACGCAGGGCAATGGGCTTCACGGCTGCACCACTCATTCCGCCTGTGATGGTAGAGAGGATGGGTTTGCGTTTCTCGGCATCGATAGCCATACCTAAAAGGGTGTTGATGAGCGATACACTATCAGCTCCTGCGGCTTCTACGGCACGGGCAATTTCGGCAATGTTTGTCACGTTGGGCGAAAGCTTCACAATCAGTGTTTTGCCGTATGCTTTGCGTACGGCACTTACCACTTCTGCGGCACCATCAGGAGTCACTCCGAAAGCCATACCGCCTTGTTTTACGTTAGGACATGAGATGTTCAATTCGATGGCGGGGATGTTATCCAACTCATTGATGCGTTCGGCTGTCTTTACGTAAGACTCAATGTCAGAGCCAGATACGTTGACAATCATGTTGGTGTTGATGTCCTTGATTTTCGGATAGATTTTCTCCACAAAGTAATCTACACCTTTATTCTGCAGACCTACGGCATTCAACATGCCCGAGGGGGTCTCTGCCATACGTGGATAGGGATTTCCTTCGCGATGATTGAGGGTGGTTCCCTTTACGATGATACCGCCAATCTGCTCAAGATCAACAAAATCCTCAAACTCTACTCCATATCCGAATGTACCCGAAGCCGTCATGACGGGGTTCTTCAGGTTCAGGTTTCCTATGTTTACGCTTAAATCTGCCATAATAGTTTCTTTATATTAAATACGGGACCCTCTTTACATACACACACATGGCCTTCGTCGGTGTTTTCCACACAGCAGAGGCAAGCGCCTACACCGCAAGCCATTGTATTTTCCAGCGAAACTTCGCATTCGATGCCGCTTTGCTTGGCATAACGGGCAACTGACACCATCATCGGCTTGGGGCCGCAGGTGTGGATGCTGTCGAACTGCTTCTCGTTCAATACCGTGTGTTGGGTGACAAAGCCTTTTTCGCCCATTGAACCATCTTCGGTGGTGCAATATACATCGCCAAGCTGCTTGAATTCATCCAGTTGCAGCAGGTCTTTGGCCGAGCGGGCACCTAACAGGAAGGTCGGGCGGATGCCCATTTCCTGTAGCTTCTTACCGAAGTAGAGAAGCGGTGCAGTACCCACGCCACCACCGATGAGCAACGGACGTTGTGTGTTGTTTGCAGGCATGGTGAAGCCGTTTCCTAATGGGAGTACTACATTTACGATATCGCCCACGTTTACGGTTGCCAGCTTGCGTGTGCCATCTCCTGCCAAGCGGACGAGGAACCACACTTCATTCTTCTCAGTATCAACGTAATTGATTGAAATAGGGCGGCGCAGGAAAGTGGTGGGTGAATTATCCACGCGAATCTCTGCAAACTGTCCTGGTAACATTTCGGGCAGGGCCTCGGAGTGCGTCAGTTTCAGCAACACATAGCTATCGTGTAGCTTTGTGTTTTCTGTGACGGTCAGGTCTAAAATGTATTTCTTCATTATATAATTAAAGTATGTTGTTTATCTTTGGTGCAAAGATAACTCATTTTTTCAACACAGAGACACAGAGACGCAGAGAATTTATAAAAAGGGGGAGAGAACTCTGTGTCTTTGTGCCTCTGTGTTCTTCTTGAGGATATGCTTGTTGTTTACTTTTGTGGTACAAATGTCTCGTACGTACCGTCATCATAGAAAATTTTTATTTCGCGAATTTTCTTGGCAGGCTTTTCTATGTATCTAACTTCTTCAATTTCAGCTGTTCTACTATGTTCTTGGGGACGATATGGTGCGAAATCCTTGCGATTTTCTGAGTCGTCCGTCCTCTCGGTCGCAAATTCGCGATTCTCGTCGGGGGTTGAAGGGGTATTTTCGTCCACAAAGGGGAGTGTGGGCTCTTCCTTGCACATTTCACCTTCTCCAGAGATAATCCAGTCATAGCTGAGGAAAGGGAAAGCCGTACGAATCTTGGTCACAACCTCCAAGCTGGGATTGTTGCGTCCGTTCAATATCTGGGAGAGTGTAGCCAGTTTAATATTAGTTGCACCTGCAAATGTTGATGGTTTCATCTGCAAGTAATTCATTATATCAATAATTCTGTCCTTCATTTGTAAAATCGGTCTGGATTGAAAGGTGGAAATCATTTCCGATACAAAAGTAAATATAATATTTTATCTTTGCAAATTTAAAAGTATAAAATTAAAGGTTTACAATTGTGTCTATAAATATGTTTGTGTTTATAAATGTATTACTTTTGTTTTGTAAAGTGATATAATGATAAGCTATAAAATAATAGAATAAAAACAGATAATTAACTGACTGAAAATATGGTTAATAAATAAATTATAAAGAATAAGGTGGATTTGCTACAAAAATAGTATAAAAGGCGTATTTTGTTACTCTATAACTTGTTTAAATCTGTATAAATTATTGGTGTGCAATGAAATACTGATTTTTGTTTATTTTGTATAATCATAAGTTTATTTATGCAAACATTGTATTTTTAAACACAGAATATATTTATTAAGATAGAGTGTTTAATCGTAAACAGGCGAATTTTTGTTTATGACTTTACTTTTGTATCTCAATTGGTTTATGATTGTTGAATGTTGCAGGTGTAAACAATTGATGTATGAAGCATTTTTTTCTTCAAATGTAACTAAATTCATTTGCTTACTAATTGATAGATGTATTAAAATGTTAAATTATGGAAGAATGGCATTCATCTCTGTTTTTCTATCAAGATGTATTTTTTCATCTGGCTTTACTGTTTCTTCGATAAACTTCAGGGTTGCTTCTTGTTTGAGAAGCGGAATAATAGTTGTCTGTGTAACTATCCGCTTCTTGTATTGTGTATGACTTTTTGGCATTCTCCTCTATTGGGGGGAAAGTTAGATTCGAGGTAAGGCCACTCTCCTGCCCTTTTACCCTTAAAATGGCATTTCCTTCGCGTATTTCGACCCTTGGTTCGGTTTGGTTGATTTTGCGCGATTCTCAAAGGGGTAATTTAGCTTTAATATGTTGATACTTAGTTTGATATATGTGATTTTCTTGTTTGTAAAATAGCGTCAAATAGAAAAATATCTATAAGATCTTTCCTTTTTGGCTCAATCCGAAGTATAAATGGTGAAAATATCCGCTCCTAAAATTCTGCTGAATCAATCCTAAACTTCTACCGAACTTCTCCTATGCATCGTATCAGTGCATAGGAGAAGTTCGGTGGAAATGTGAAGGTGTGTCGAAATGTAGCCATTCCAGATTTTAGGCGCGGATTACGCGGATTTCGCGGATAAATTATACTCTTTTGGGTCTATATTTTAAATATAAATCCGTGTAATCCGCGTAATCCGCGCCTAATTTTATTTTTGACACACCTTCTTGGTAAAATGCTCTTTCTTCTTTCTTAGTGAAGTATCTTATAGATAAGTTCCTTTAGTAAGTCACCATTACTGGTTGATGGGTTCCCTACTCCTTTCGAGCGGGCATCACATTCGCGGATGTCACTGATGATGTACATCACCTTTACGGCTGAATATTTTCGCATGGCCGACATATAGTCGCGAGATTGCCAGGGAGTGCGAAGTCCCAATTGGGCGGCTATCCCCTGTTCGCTTTTCTCTGGTGCATAGTATGCCAGCATCAGGTTGGAGAAGAAATTGAAGAGTACCGAGAGAGTCATCTGTATAGGGTTACTCTTTGGATTTTCTTCAAAATATTTTATTATCTGATTGGCTTTGAAAACATTCTTTTCGATGAGCGCATTGCGTAATTCAAAGTTGTTGAAGTCCTTGCTGATGCCAATGTGCCGCTCCACCAACTCGGGCGTGACACGCTTTTGTTGAGGCGAAAGACTAAGAAAAAGTTTGTCAAGTTCGCTACTGATTCTATTCAAGTCGGAGCCGATGGATTCGGCAATCAGTTGGCAAGCTTGTGGTTCGATGTCGATACCTTTCTTCTTCAAGTAAGTGGTGATGAAGCCTGGGAGTTGTGCTTCTTTCATCCGTTTTGATTCGAAAAGAACACCTGTTTTTTCAATCTCAAGTGTAATCTTTTTTCGCTTGTCAAGTGTCCCGTTTTTGTGACAAAAGACAAGGATGGTCGAGGGTTGTGGTTTTTGCAGGTAGAAGGACAGTTCGTCCAGGTTCTTCAGATTTTGTGCTTCCTTTACTATAATGACTTGGTGTTCGGCCATCATCGGATAGCGTTTGGCGGCATTGATAATTGTTGACAATTCGGTGTCCGAAGCATAGAGGATGATTTGGTTGAATTCCTTCTCCTCTTCGGTCAGGATAGTGTCGGCCATATAGTCGGCTATGCGGTCGATATAGTACGACTCCTCTCCCATCAAGTAATAGACAGGTTTGTATTTTTTTGCTTGTAAATCCTTGACGATGTCAACGTGTGTAATTTCCTGCTTTGCCATTTATTTTTTGTTATTTTAGAACACAGATACACGACACGGAGGCCACAGAGATTTTATTGATATATGTAAATATTATTTAAAACTCTGTGTCTTTGTGTCTCTGTGTTCAATATGTATAATTCATACTATGTCGTAGTTATATATGTTACCATTCGAATTTCAGATGTTTCACCGTTCTCTTTTCGTCTCGAATCATCTGTATGGCATCGATCCCGATTTTCACGTGGTCACATACATATTTCTGTGTCACGTAGTTATCCAATTTCTCCGTCTTCACTCCTTCGGGTATCATCGGTTGGTCCGATACCAGTAGGAGTGCCCCTGTCGGGATGCGGTTGGCAAACCCAGTGCAGAAGAGTGTGGCTGTCTCCATATCCACTGCCATGGCGCGTGTTTCACGAAGTAGTTGTTTAAATTCTTCATCGTGTTCCCAGATGCGACGGTTGGTCGTATATACAGTGCCTGTCCAGTAGTCACTTCCGTGGTCGCGGATAGCCGATGATACAGCTCGTTGGAGCATAAACGAAGGCAGTGCCGGCACCTCGGCAGGCAGATAATCGTTCGATGTACCCTCTCCTCTGATGGCCGCAATGGGCAGGATGAGGTCACCGATGAGCGTGTGTTTACTGATGCCTCCGCATTTGCCCAAAAAGAGGCAAGCCTTGGGTTGGATGGCACCCAACAGATCCATGATGATGGCCGCATTGGGGCTTCCCATGCCGAAGTTGATGATGGTGATGTTGCCTGCAGTGGCCGATGTCATGTTGGCATCTCTTCCGAGCACCTCCACTCCCATCAGTTCCGCAAATATCTCCACATATTTGTTGAAGTTGGTCAGCAGGATGTATTCGCCAAACTCCTCCAACGGTCTTTTTGTGTATCGGGGCAACCAATTGGTGACGATTTCTTTCTTCGTTTTCATAAAAACTTGCTACTTTTGCATACGGAAAACTATCCGATGTCGAATTTATAGTTGCAAAAATAGTAAATGTTATCATTAAATCTGCCACCTTATGCCACAAAAATTGCGGTTCGTGATGGAAAAAATACCATTTGGGACATTATCCGCCGCAAATATGTAGCTTTGACACCCGAAGAATGGGTGCGTCAGCATTTTGTACATTTTCTTGTTGAGCATAAGGGCTACCCTGCTTCATTGTTGGCCAACGAGGTGGCGCTGACGTTGAATGGTACTTCCCGTCGGTGCGACACTGTGCTTTACGACCGCACCCTCTCCCCTCGCATGATTATTGAATACAAGGCTCCGCACATTCCCATTACCCAAAAAGTGTTTGATCAAATCAGTCGCTACAATCTTGTTTTCCGTGTCGATTATCTTATCGTCAGCAATGGCCTCTCCCACTATTGTTGCCGCATGGATTATGCCCGTCAGTCGTATCAGTTCTTGACCGATGTGCCAGGTTATAGCGAATTGTAGAATAAAGTGTATATCCTATCCGAAAATGATGCGGAAGGCTTCCTCCACTTTGCGTACAGGGGTAATTTCTATTTTGTATTTCTTCCTGTCCAATCCCTGCAGGTTGTAGCGTGGGATGATGATGGAGGTGAATCCCAGCTTTTCGGCTTCAGCAATGCGTTGCTCGATGCGGCTTACAGGGCGTATTTCGCCTGAAAGTCCCACTTCACCAGCCATGCAGAGGCCGTGGTCAACGGGAGCATCCATATTGCTGCTGAGTATGGCGGTAATGACGGCCAAGTCGATAGCCGGGTCGTTCACTCGGAGGCCACCGGCAATGTTGAGGAATACGTCCTTTTGTGCCAATTTGAATCCCACTCGCTTCTCCAGTACAGCCAACAGCATGTTCATGCGCCGTGTGTCGAATCCCGTGGCCGAGCGCTGCGGAGTGCCATAGGCAGCAGTGCTTACCAGGGCTTGTGTCTCGATGAGGAAAGGGCGTACCCCTTCAATCGTACAGGCTACGCTGACTCCGCTCATTCCCTCGTGTTCGCTACTGAGGAGCAGTTCGCTGGGGTTGCTCACTTGGCGCAGGCCGTCTTGCCTCATTTCGTAAATGCCCAGCTCGGCTGTTGATCCGAATCGGTTCTTGATGCTCCGTAGGATACGATACATATAGTGTTGGTCACCTTCGAATTGAATCACCGTATCTACTATGTGTTCCAATACTTTAGGTCCTGCCAATGTACCTTCTTTATTTATGTGTCCGATGAGTATCACCGGTGTCCCCGTCTCTTTGGCAAACTTCAGGATAGAGGCTGCACATTCGCGCACCTGTGTGATGCTTCCCGGTGACGAGTCAACTATTTCGGTCGAGATGGTTTGTATGGAGTCGATGATGACCACGTCGGGCTTCACATTCTTGATGTGGGTATAGATTTGCTCCAATGAAGTCTCACACACAATCAGGCAATCGTCTGACGGAGTGTGGCTGATGCGCTCAGCCCTCAACTTCAGTTGGCGCGGACTTTCCTCACCGCTCACATAGAGGATACGCCGGTTGTTCATGCGTAGCACCGTCTGTAGCACCAGTGTACTTTTTCCTATGCCCGGTTCACCACCGAGCAACACCATCGAGCCTGGCACCAGACCTCCGCCCAACACCCGGTTCAGTTCGGCATCGTTCATGTCGATGCGCACCTCATCTCCAGCCTCTATCTCGCGGAAAGGCATCGGTTTCGGTTTACCCGTCACAAAGGCACCTGTCGTTGCCGCCCGTGCCTGTTGTATGGGCGATTCGCGACGCACCACCTGCTCTACATACGAATTCCAAGCTCCACAAGCCGGACACTTCCCCACCCATTTGGGCGAGTCGTTTCCACACTTCGAGCACACATATACGGTTTTGTCTTTGCTGGCCATGGCTTTATACACCTAACACTATATTCGGAGAAATATTCAATGTTTTACTGATTGCTCTTGCTATATTCAGTGTAGGTTCGCTTTTGCAAGAAAGAATTTCGCTTATTCTTGACGCGCTGATGTTGAGCAATTTGGCAAGTCCAGCCTGTGTCAATCCCATCTCATACATCCGCAATTTAATGACTTCAACCAATGTTGGTTCTCCTACGGCATAATGTTCCTCAGAATAGTCGGCTACCAAATTGGATAGCAATACCAATTCAATGTAATTAGGGTCATCCGTCGGTGTATTGTCGTTCACTAATGGCAACAATTCTTCAACCCTTTGTTCTGCCCAAGCGTACTGGATTTCATTTTCTATCTTTGTCATAATACCACAAATTAAATGGTTGAACAATTTTCTATCTTATCATACTCAGCATGTGTTCCTATAAATCTGACGTACACAAACTGAGGTGTAAACTGAATGACAACTACCAATCGATAATTATTTCCTTTGATATTGAATACATAATGCTGATTTCCAATGCTATCCACGCTATTGAATGTCTTTTTTATGTCTGCAAAACATGTCCATTCGCTATGTTTGACAATAGAGACCCACTCTTGAATAGCTACCTTGGTATCAGGATGTCTTTCAATGTATTCCTTTAGCTTCTTTTCTGTAAATATTCGCATGCCCCATTCGTTTACATTGCAAAGATATGTATTTTGTTTGGTTCTACAAAACTTTCTTCTAAAAATAAGAATAATAATGAAGCTTTATGTAATATTTTTGTAAGTTAATCGCATTTGTTAAAATGAAATTAGTGTTCGGCTGAACAGAATTAACTCCGCTCTCCTACCGTGTTTGTTCGGCAGGCGAGCGGAGTTAATAATTAATGGGCAATTGTATTTTCTCTAAACCATAAAACCTACATTATTATCTTCATTGGCCAAGTAAGCTTGCTCCTTTGGCCGATCAAGCTTGCTCCTTTGACCGAATAAGCAAGCTCCAAGTGGGGATGAAGATATACTGCGTTGGAGAGATGAGTTTCACCGACTGATGACCTCTCCCTTTCCATTCAGCACCACCTTGGCATTGTCATCGAGAAGTGTGGCAGCAAACAATTCGTTTCCAATGGCCTTTATATATAAGTATATGGGGGCGGTCAGAATATTTCCATTGCAATCCATCAGTCCACATCGGCCATTCACCGTGTACATGCAATACTTCGTTTCCTTTGTGAAATCAGCGTTTCCATACTCATCATCTTTTTCTATCCAAAGAATATCCACCTTATCCACCACATGCCCGTTCTGTATATGGCCGGAATAGTCTATTTGCATGTTGAAACTATCCTTTACCTTCACGATGGCATAGTCCTTGCACACGATAGCATCCATGTATTCAGGAGCAATCACCCATTTGCCCGTCAGGTCAATCACACCATATTTGCCATCCACATTCGCAATGGCACAATATCCGTATCGGAATACACATTTGTCATCTCCATCCAGTTTGTTATCAGTATAATCAAATCCTATGACAGTTTCACCCTTTAGATTGATGAAGCCTACACGGCCATTCTTCACCACAGCGGCCAACCCTTGTGAGAATCTTTTTGCCTTTTCATAATCAGCTGCAATCACAATCTCTTTCGTATTCACGTTGTAGTACCCATATTTACCATCCTTCTTGAAAACACCTATCGTATCATTGTCAAATGTTTCATATCCATCGGCAGTAACACCTGATACTACGAGTTTCTTCTCACTCCACGAATCAATTGCAGTTTCAATTCTCCTTTCTACCCCATTTCTTCTACTGTTACTTGAACATTCACCGATAAAGAATACGATTATACATATCATCGTAAATCCCACGGCAAATCCTATTCCCATTTTCATGGCGTCACGCCAACTCAGCAACGATTTCTTTTTCTTTTCTTCTTCCATAATAGATAGTTTTTCATATTAATATTGTACGTCTTATGCTCTTATTCACAACATCGGATTCGGTTCCTCAAAAATATACACATCATAAACACTATTCAAAAAAGTCTGGATATGTACCCCCATTTTCATATCCGAAGTTTTGACCAATACATCTGCATAACTGTAATCCTTTCTAATCCCCGTAGGAATGACTGATGCCGAATGCACATTCAAATTCTCGAAATATTCCGAAAATAGTTTTATAAAATCCTCTTTGTCAATCAAGTCATAGTTTTCGTCACGAGTTATTGGATGGTGATCACTGTGAAAAGAGAAAGATATCGGATTGGTCAGATAAGGCTTGATTATTGACATGTCATTTCTCATGATAGCATCCGACAAAGCCTTATGTACAATACGCCTGTCGTATTTCCTGTGCTCACGAATAAATAGGTCTTCATACTCTCCTTCTTGGACTCTTCCCCACGAGTCCAACACTCCGTCATAATCAAACCTATAATATATTCTCTTCATCAATGATTCCATGGCTTTTATTTCAGTCAATTCAGATTATATTCTTTGTGCAAAGGTAATCATTTATTCCGATTTACATTGTGACCTTACAGATAATCCCAAAATTCTTTCGGCAGTTTCACATTGTCGAGTTTGGCATAGTTTGCAAACATTGGAGCAATGTTGTAAACACTCCATCCAGCAGTTCCGCATCCGATGCGTGTGACAAAGAAAGTAAGTTCGGGATGGTCTGTCGCAAATTGATGGAAACGGCAGACAGCGGCATATAATTCTTTCAAGCTGACTCCATCGGTAGGAATGGCATACGATTGTCCTTGCAATCCCTCTGCTTGCCCGTTGATGGCACCAAAGGACTGGAATGCACATGCCGATGCTCCCCCACTATGAATGCCGTAAATGTTGCTTCCGAAAACAAATATTTCATTCTCTTTCAGCGAAGTGACCATTTCAGGAGTAATGCGGTCGGGGTTGACCTCTTTTTTCGTATAGTAGTTTCCACTATTCTCTTTCTTGCTGAATGAAGTTCTGGACATTTCATCTTCCATTAGGATATTAAAACTATATTTGGCATTTGAACGCAATCGTGCTTCGCGTTCACGTTTCCACATAGCACCTGTTTGTGCATCGGTTTGCTCAAATTGCATAAAGTTGTCTATGTGTAGTTTTTTCCCATAATCAGCCGCATCAATATTCGCTCCGATAAAAGAGAATATCACATTCTTCTCTTTCAACTCATCAATCAATATTTTCACCGAATTAAGGTTGTATTCACACGATGCATTCTCATACCCATCTGTAATGATGGTGACATATCCCAAGCTTTCCTTTTCTCTTTCAATTGTCCGTTTCAGTTCGGTAAGCGTGAAACCCAATGCGTCAAAAAGCGGAGTACTGGCATACGGACGATAATCTTCTTCTGTAATCTCCCGAACCTTATCTACCTTTTCTTCCTTGATTATATATCGGCTTTTCGTCGTATCAAACAGATAGATTGACACATAGTGTCGTTGTGTTTCAATTGTCTGTTCCTGCATCATCCGAATGGTCTGTATCGTCTCATTACATCCCGAGATGGTAGCTCTGGTAATACACCTCATCGAACCGCTTTCATCCAATACGATGAGGTGATAGACTGAAGTCATTCTTTTAGAATCCTTACTCTTACTTGCTCCCGTTTGCGTCTTCATTTGGCGCACTTTCTTACTGAATAGATTTTTCCAAGACATATTGCTTACAATTTATATGGTTAATTGATTATTTGATATTTCGTGATAACTCTTTAAGTGTCGTTTCTTTCATTTTCAATTGGTGTTCAACTATCATGTCATAATCACATTTCTTATCTCCCATTTTACTGGCAACCACAAAAAGTTCTAATGAAATAAGGAAAGAGAAGATGATGAGATAAAATATCAAGGCTTCTGTTCTCGTGGAGACAATCTCAATCATTGCATTTAACTCCTCCAGAAAACCTACACTTTCTGATAATTCTTTTCTTAAATTATCCTCCACATCCATTTTTCTGTTTGTATATTCATCTTGCAAGTTTCGATACCTTTTTAGCAAAGTGTCATTTGCTTCTACCTGTTTGATTCTTGGATTGGGAACATGAGAAGTCGTAACAGTTGTTTCAGGTACAGTTTTATAGCTCCCGTCTTCTTGTAGAACTTTTTTGTATGTAGTTGACCGTCCTGTTTGTGGGACAGTAGGTGTTTTTGCTATTTCTTCATTGAGCCTGATATTTACTTTATCCAATGAGTCTATAGTTACTTTCAGTTCTTGAAGTTTTGAATCTATCACACTCAGACGCATAGGAAGTTGTTCACGTACTTGTCGATCTGTTATCTCAACCATTTTCTTCTTTATGTCCTCACCAAAGATTACTTGATCCAAAATGGCAGAACCTAAAACTGCCATAATAATGGCGATGAAGAATCTGAACACAACCCCCATTTTATTACTTCCCACTGTCAGAATTATCTGCCTTTCTATTTGAATAATGACAATTATGAAGATTAAAGAAGAAACTATACATCCCCATACTGGTGCATGTACATATCGTTGTGCAAAACAGAATCCTGTAAATCCCCATAAGAGTATCAGAATTAATAATGCTGAAGTATATTTCTTCAAATGCTTATAACTGGCCTCACTGCATTGTGACAAGATATTGCTATTCCATCCAGTGAGGAAACAACCGAATTTTATCCACCACTTCATAATCAATCCTCCTTATCGTTTACATACATATTCATTTGCTCCATAGATACAGCCGACAGTCCTTTCAAGAAGCCCTTTTCATAGGACAAAAGCATTCCAATCATATAGGGAACATTGTTTTGAAAATCCTTTTCCATCTGGTCAAGTCTGTCCACATGTTCTTGCAACTTGCTTTTCTCTGTTTCCAATTGCTTGACGAAATCTATCAATCCTGCTTCCCTACGCGAATTGATGTGAAAATCCAATTTCTGCAATTTGTCTGTATAGCTAAGTCGTACTTGTCTGAATTTTACCTCAAGTTTGCTACGGATAATGGCTTTGTTCATCTCTTTGTACGAAACTTCCGGATTGGATAATGCATCTTCATATCCTTTTGATTCGTAATCCTTTTGAAGAAAAGCATAGATTAAATCTATGGGCATTCCTGTACCATACTTGATTGTTACCATAGAAGAATCCTTTTCATTTGTCGGATTTTCATTCATTACATTCTCTTCTTGCCCGAACTTCTCTGTTGATACGGGAGTATTTGACATGTTCTTTTTGAAAAAATCAATAAATCTCATACTATTTATGTTTTAAGTTTATAAAATTCTTGTTTAAAGAATGGAATGTGTATCCCTACAGATTCCATTCAAGCACGAATTATTTCGTGTTCTGTCATAAATAGCATGATTTATTCTATCAACTTCGTTTCTCTTCTTGATTGTCCCAATGATGCTATTCATAACTGTTTTGCTATTGTTTAATCTTTCTTTTATTTGTTTATCGCAAAGTTTATGAAAAGGTAAACAAGAGAATCAAAAAATAAATTCATTTTTGCAATGTTGGCATTGCTTGAATCCCAATTGTTCTAATAGGAAACCTTCCATTTCAAGTTCTGGATTATATTTTACCCGATAATAATTCTGCAACAATTCGATAATAGGCTTTTTGAATTCTTGTTCGTATTGAGCAAGCAACTCCTTTACCTCTTCATCAGAATACCCGGTATCATTATTCTGTATGGGTATCAGTCTATGGGCTAAAAAAGTCAATTTGCTGAAACGTTTTAGTATACAAGTGTTTTTGGCACTTGCATAATAAAATCTTGAGGCTCCATCTAATTTCTTGTTTATCATTTCTACAAGTTTGTTCAATGGCAAGTTGTCTATTGCTACATATCCAGAGTTTTTGCATACAATGTCCTCCAAATGAATATTGACTCCGAAGGCTATGTTAATACGCATTTCAAGTACACTTCTATCACCATCCAATAAGTAAAGGTTTGCTTTGAACCAATTCCGAAATCGTAATCCTTCGCCTTTTTCTATGATTTCTTTAGGAATACGGAAGTTGCAATAATCAGCATGAAGCCTCTCGCAATATGGCACATTGTGGTAACAAGGCGCTTCTCCCTCAAACACATAAGTCATAGTGTCTTCCTTTATAGGAACCCTTTGATAGACTTCTGTGATGAACTTTTGTGGTTCTTTGACAAACATTTGGTAGGCCAATAATGATTGCTCCTCCATCTTACTGAAAAAATAAATGGGCTTTTCATAAATTGTTCCTTTCAAGTTGGCATTCTTTAAGTTCAACTTGTGGAGAATCTTTTTTGAGTTTGCTTTCGTAATGTAAGCCATGTTATTTGATATTTATGACAGTTTTTATTCATGCTTTTACTCATTTATCGCATCAAAAAGGAAAAGGTAAACAGAATAATGACAGAAAATGAGAAAAAAGTTTTTAGACTAAAGAAATTATCTATACATTTGCTTCGCAATGAGAAAATGGATAGCCTTTATTTGCCTGTTTTTTTGTTTCTTCGCTTATGCCCAACAGAAACACGCATTCGTGGTTGCAGTTTCCGAATATCCCTCTCAATCAGGGTGGAGTAAGATTCATAGTAACAACGATGCGGCTATCCTTGTGCCAGAATTTCAACGATTAGGCTTTCATTGTACTGTTCTGCTCAATGAACAAGCCACTCAAAAGAACATCCTTCATCGGTTGGACTCTTTGGAAGAATCTCTCGTTAAAGGGGATTATGTAGTATTGCACTTCTCTTGTCATGGTCAGCAGATGGAAGATGACAATGGGGATGAAATTGAAAAATTGGATGAAGCATTGATTCCTTACGATGCAGCTCATATATATAATAAAGGTATATACGAGGGGGAATCTCATTTGCGGGATGATGAGTTGGAATGTCATTTGCTGAGAATACGCAAACAGCTTGGTGAAACAGGTTCTCTGTTTGTAACTTTGGATGCTTGTCACAGTGGAACCGCTAATCGTATAGAAGAGTATCAGGAAGATGATGAGGAAGTGCCCGTTCGTGGCAGCAGTTCTGTGTTTTCTTCTGATCCATTCTTTTTATCTCCCGAAATTAAGAAAGTGGAACGGAATACGGAACTTCCCCATTTAAAAGGATATTCTCCTGTTTGTGTTATCAGTGCTTGCCAACCCTTTCAACGGAATTTTGAAACAAAAGTTGACGGACAATATTATGGTACTCTATCCTACTCACTTTATCAAGTCTTGACGAATTGTGACAAATGGATTCCTTCTTTATACCCGATGGTATTAGATAATGCCGAACGTTTGTCAATCAAACAAATTCCCATGATGGAAAGAACATACTGAGCCTATGGATTTATTAAGGGACATACAAAACAATCAAGAGACTAACCGCATATATGCAGAACTACGCAATGGGTTCTTTGCATATATCCATGTGGCAGTTTCTATGATTACGGAAGAAGAGCTGGAAGAGGTTTATAACGATTCTTTTTTAGCTCTTTGCGACAACATTTCTTCAGGAAAACTACAGACTTTGACCTGTTCATTGCAAACCTATATCAATCAGATTGGAAGAAACAAAGCTATCAGTTTGCTTCGGACAAAAGACAATACGACTGAATTGCCCGATTATGAAATAGGTTTGCCTGGCAGTAGCATCGATATGGCAGACGATGATGAAACAACAGTGGAAATGCAAGAAGAAGTTTACCGTATCGTGCAAGAGTTTGATTGTGATAAATGCAAGAAGATTCTTTTCGGATTCTATTGGCAACATCTTTCATTAGAAACATTGGCCCAACTGACGGGTGCTCGTAGTACTGATGTGGTGAAGACAGAAAAGAGCCGTTGCATGAAGCGGTTGAGAGAAAAGGTAATGAATGTATTCAAGCAAAAAGGATTGATTTGATTATGGAAGAACAGAAAATAGATAAACTCATAGAGCAAGCTATCCAACGCGTAGGAAAGGAAAAAGATGAGCGTGACTTTACTGTATTGCGAGAATTTCTGAGTATAAAAGATGGGGAAAGGGAAAAAGCATATAGAAAAGCTTGCGACAAACAACCATTGTCAACAGAAACTAAAAAGACATCATCAAAGATTAAGTCTATCTGGTTGTCAATCGTCTCCATTGCCGCCATCATTGCTATAGTGTTTTCATTGAATATATATCGCGATAATCTGCGAATGGATGAAGCGTTCCGCACACATTATACCCCATTGGAATATGACCCTCAGTTGCTGTCTCGCGGTGAAGAATCTCCCCTTTCTCTTGAATTGACAGAGGCAATGGATGCTTATCAACGTCAGGACTATTCTGCGGCTTTACAGAAATTAGATGCCATTCCAAACCTTGATGAGAACTTCTTGATATACAAAGCTATTTGCTTGATTGAAACAGATCAACTTACCCAATCCATCAGCCTATTAGAGGAATTGGTTAATCATGGTGAAGCCACAGAGTATTACCAACAAGCCAATTGGTATTTGGCTTTGGCTTATTTGAAGACACATGAAGGAGAGAAAGCTAATAAACTAATAATCAAAGGGAACTTTAATTTTAAAGAATTAAGATGAGAAAAGTTTTATATAAAAAGAGGTTTACCAAAAATGCATCTAAATTAGCCCTAAAATGTTATAAATATATTGTTGATATTTTGAATAGGACTAATGCTGATTCAGAATGTTTGAAAGTTGGCGCGTTAACAGAAAATGATCGAATATTTACTGATAGTAATGGCATTACGGATCCATGGTTAAGGGGGAATCGTTCTTTTACAGAAATAGCTCTTCCAAGAAGTTATATGAATACAGCATTAGATTTGTTATCTTTTTCCAATATGGCAAATGATAATCTTACAAAAGATGGCTATCTATATCCTGCATTATTCTGTTTCAGACAATATTTGGAATTAACGATGAAGGATTCTATTCATTATTTTAAAGTATATAGAGGTGAAACATCCGATTCTCTACTCGGGTATGATGGAATCCATAGTTTAAAGGATATGTGGAATTCACTATCTTTTTATTTAGAAGAAAGTGAAGATAATATAATTGTAGAAAAATTAATTTATGATTTTCATAAGATTGATCCAACATCTACAAGATTCAGATATTCATATGGTGTTGGAAAGAATTTTATCACTCAGAAAAAAGAACTTATAGTACCATATAATGATGAAGGTTTTATTAACGTTGTAAATTTGCGAAATGTAATGCTCAAATTATATCGCTATTTTGAAGGAATTAACGGATTAGCAAGGAAAGAACGATGAAACATATTGCGATTAAATTTATAGTTGTATTTATTCTTTGTTGTAGTGGAATATTTGCTCAAACTAATGAACATAACATTCTACATGGAATAGAATTGTGCAAACAGGGAAAATATAATGTAGGACTATTTTATTTACCGTCTATCAAAGAAGAAAAAGATATCCCAACACAAATAAAACTTAGAGGCGAATTTTATTTGCAATATGCTTATTATTTCTCCAATGATAAAAGATTTTCTCTAAATCAATTAGATTCTATCTGTGAGATTTATGTGCCAAATGATTCTGTTGATTTGAATTTGCCAAGAACTATTGCATACAATTTATCTAAAAAGGGGAATTACGCAATGGCACTAAAATATGGTAAAATCACAACAAAATGGAATGAATTAGTCTATGGGAAGAAATCTATACAATATGCTTATGCTTTAGATAATCTATCAATTCGTTATACAGACATCAATGAGTATGATTCAGCCATGATATGTGCCAAAAAGGCAAATAACATAATCGGACGTACTATTGGCATAAACAATATTGATTACGTAAAAAGTTTGAATAATATTGCTGATATTTATTTATGCACTAGAAAATATAGTAAAAGTATAAAGTATTTTGAAAAGGGGCTTGAGATTATAGAAAGAAATAATCTACAAAATGACGTAATGTATCCAATATTATTAGACAACTTGAGTATTTTATATTTTAATAATATTGATAAAGAAAAGGGAATATATTATAATGAGAAGGCTTTAAATTTGTATTACAAGGATACACTTTCTTCTGATTATGTGACAACTTTATCTAATTTAGGTACTAAATATAGTGCCATAGGTAAACATGAAGATGCTATAAAGTGCTATTTAAAGGCATTGTCAATTACTATGAAGATTAAAGGTCCTGAAACATATGAATGCATAAATGCATATAGAAAACTCGCTTCTTCATATTTGAAATTAGGCGATTATCAGAAATATTTAGATTTATCAATGTCTTCATTGAGTATTATGAATAAAAAAGGAATAAACAATTCATATTATATTCAAGAACTTGTAGACAATATGATTGATTATGAAGATTATATAAATGCAAAATCTTTACTTGAACAATTGTTAGAAAAGGATTATTGTTCTCAACAAGATTCTATCAAATATTTGAGAAATCTTTCCTATTGTTGCTATGATAATATGGAAGCGTTAAAATATATGAATATATGTGTTAATGTTGCTAATAGATATTATGATTTAGATTCTGATGATGGTTTACTGGCATTTACAACTATAGCAAGTGACTATTGCATATGTTTGATAAAGACTTTTGAAAATAGGAATATTGCTGAAGCTCTCAAATATATGCAGAATCTACTTATGTATCGAGAAATGATTCTATCAGATACACATCCTTTATACATATCGTCTCTTTTAAACGTTATGTATTATAGTGCTTTTTTTAAAATCTCAGAAATATCCGATAAATTGGAAGAAAAAGCAAATAATATCTTGATGAAAGAGATTTCAAATGATGATCGAATAAATTTATTGTCTAAATTGTCTATTTTATATTACTACAAGAAAGATTATGCACAAACTGTACACTATGGAGAAGAAGCATTGTCTTATTGTAACAAATTTACTAAAAACGCCACATATGAAGACTGTTTACACAATCTACTTCTTGCATATATAAAAAGGGAAGAACATCATAATATTTCTCGAATAATTACTAAAATTTGGAAACAGTTGGATAAAAAACACTCGGTTTTATATTGGATATCCCAAACGGAAAAAAAGAATTATTGGGAGAAAGAAAATTATAATAGAGTTTTACCAGAGATATATTATTTAGCAAATAAATATCCTCAAATTAAAGAATATATCCAATGGGCATATGACGGTTTGTTAAGAAGTAAGAATTGTGACCATATTATCCTAGGAAACAACAAAAAAATAAAGCAGACATTCAGACAACTAAGAATAATTTCAGAAAAAACAAATCGGATTATAGATCGAGGTGATATAGGTAATGAAGAGTATAAAAAAATAATAAAGACAAAAGAAGCATTAGAACGTGAAATCAATAAAAATGCAACTCTTTGGGGATTGAATGTCGATGAAAATCAATTGATGGATATTACATGGAGTGATGTAAAAAGTAAATTAGGTAAGAATGATATTGCAATTGAATTTATGGATAATGCTGCAATTCTATTAAAATATGATTGGAATTCTCCAAAGCTAATTCATATCTCATATCCTAGAAATTTTGTCAACAATATTGATTCATTAAAATGTTATAGCGATTTAATATGGAAACCAATAAAAGATTATCTAAATAATATTGAAAATATTTACTTCTCAACATCACATATTTTACATAAGATTCCTATTGAATCTTTACCTATAAATGATAAATACATAATGAGTGATATCTTTAATATGCATCGTTTGTCATCAACTCGTGAGTTATTGAGTGAAAGCCAAAATATTAAATATACAACTGCAGTATTATATGGCGGACTTGATTATGATATGTCAGATGAAAAAATGCTTATTGAGAGTAATAAATATTATAGTTATTTTACTGATAAAAAGGCTTTTATATCAAGAGGCTTACTAAATGATTCAATTAGAGGATATTTATGGAATACATTAAGCAATACAGAAAATGAAGTTACCTACATTTCTCAGTTATTACAAAAATACGATATTTCAACCATTGTATATAAGGGAATATCTGGAAATGAAGAGTCATTTAAGAACCTTTCAGGCAATAAATATGATATCATACATATAGCGACACATGGTTTTTTCTATCCTAACGAAGAGGCTAAAAAGAAAGATTATTATAGACTATTTATGAAAAATGATATAAAAAGTTTTTCTAATGATATAGATTTCTCCATGTGGCGCTCTGGTTTGGTGCTTTCTGGAGGTAATCGTGCATGGAAAGGCGATACAATCCCTGACCAGGTGGAGGATGGAATTTTGAAAGCACAAGAAATCAGCGACCTTGATTTACGAGGTGCTGACTTGGTGGTTCTTTCCGCTTGTCAAACAGGTTTAGGTGAAATCACCAGTGACGGAGTGTTTGGTTTGCAACGCGCATTCAAAATGGCTGGTGCACAAACCATCGTGATGAGTCTTACAGAAGTGGATGACCAAACTACCATGGCCATGATGAATAAGTTCTATACAAACTTATTTTCTGGTCAATCCAAACACGATGCATTCTACAACGCCCAACGTTATATCCGTTCCATCAAGCCTAATCCTAAATATTGGGCTGGATGGATTATGTTGGATTAATACATTGATGTCAGTAACCTCGTCTGTTGCGACTGTGAAAATATATTGATGTATTTCCAATACTTGCAATAAAAGAGAAACTATTAACTCTATTTAATAGACAAAGGGAAAATATGTTGAAGAACATAGATTCAGGGATAATTTACTATTAAAATGAAGAGTGAAGAACGAAGAATAAGGTAGCCCCCTCAATCCCCCAAAGGGTGGAAGTCATATCATTACAGTTTCGTTCTCTCCCCCTTGGGGGAGTTGGAGGGGGCTGAGGTTGGCGATGTCTGTTGGTTTCTCGCTATGTCTGTTGGCTATGTATGATTTTCTTTTAAAAAGGATTAAAAGAATAATGATATTGGGAGAAATATTTGGAAAAAACAGATAAAGTATGTACATTTGCAGACAGAATATCGGATTTGTTCCGATTGTGGACTGGGGTGTCCCCGGTTGGAAAAGGGTTATCGGATTCGGATAACTCTTTTTTTAGTATCTAATCTTTAGGTATAATCTTTAGACCCAATAGTTTTGCATTTTCTGTGAATATATTGTCCTTTAGAATGTCGTAAGCGAAAGGCTTGATTATTATGCGTTGAGACGTTGATGCGTTGAAGGGTTGAGACGATGAGTTCAAGGTTAAACAGCCATCGTTCAAGGCTCATGCTGCTGTCATGCTGACGAAGGAAGCATCTGAGGACGTATGCTTGATAATTGTTTTGCAAACGGTTACAGATCCTTCACTCCGTAAACTCCGTTCAGGATGACAGAGACAGCATGAGCCTGAAACCATCAAACATTCCTTACATCCACTGGTAACAAATCCCACTTTTCTATTTCTTCTCTATTTCATCAAAGGACAATGCTTTATGAGGTGTGGTTTTATGCATATATATACAATGTACAAAGGCCAAAAGGCAAGAGACGGGAAGGGCGTGTGCACACGTGCTGCCAACCGTGTGCACACGGTCGGCGGAGTTTCTTCAGACACTCTGCTACATGTTGTGCACACGCCCAATAGAGGATGTGCACACGGTCGCGAGGGGATGTGAGTGAAAACGAATGAAATGTATAATTATACAATCACTCTGCATAAATATGCAAAACTGACCGCACGAGAATCGCGTATATGCACGCGACTTTCCTTTTGAACGAAAATAGACGAAAATTTTGAAAGGTGGATAAGTCGCTGAACATCAATATATAGATAAGGTGACATCATCACAGGGCTAAGGTGGCCTTACCCCTGAGGTGAGTGAGAGGGAATAATGTAAAATTTCTGTTTTTTTACATGGTGCGTTGTGAAATGTTTACAAAGTTGGTTGGATCTGCGTCTGTTGCTGATGAACTCGCTGAATCTCTTTAGGGGTGAAAACAGACGGTGGTTTGGAAGTGTTGTTGAGGAATAGCGAAAAAATAAGAAGATTCCGAATACTTTTTGTATCTTTGCACTTTCTAAAATGAAGAGAGAAATATGTCCACCAACTATCTGGAAGATTTGAACGAGGAGCAACGGGCGGCGGTGCTCTACACCGAAGGGCCAGCACTGGTGATTGCCGGAGCCGGTTCGGGTAAGACGCGTGTGCTGACCTACAAGATTGCCCATCTGATGAATGAGGGATATGCCCCATGGAATATCCTGGCACTGACCTTTACCAACAAGGCGGCGGCGGAGATGAAGAACCGTATCAGCCGGTTTGTGGGTGACGGGGCAAGAGGGTTGTGGATGGGTACGTTTCACTCCATCTTCTCACGCATCTTGCGCATGGAGGCGGAAAGCATCGGCTTTACGCACAACTTCACCATCTACGATGCAAGCGATTCGAAGAGCCTGCTGAAGAGCATCATCAAGGAGATGCAGCTCGATGACAAGACTTATAAGCCGGGCACGGTGCAGAGCCACATCTCGAACGCCAAGAACCGGTTGATGCTCCCTTCGGCCTATGCGGCCGACCCTCAGGTGCGCAAAGCGGACGAGGCGGCACGTATGCCGGCCATCAGCGACATCTACCGCCGGTACTGGGAGCGGTGCCGACAGGCGGATGCTATGGACTTTGATGACCTGCTGGTATATACCTGGTTGCTCTTTGACCAGCATCCCGAGGTGAGGGCCAAGTGGGCAGGGCAGTTCCGCTACGTACTGGTGGACGAGTATCAGGACACGAACTATGCCCAACATGCCATCGTGTGGCAACTGACGGCCGACCACCAACGGGTGTGTGTGGTGGGCGACGATGCACAGAGCATCTACTCTTTCCGTGGGGCAAACATTGACAACATACTGAAGTTCACCCAGCAGTACAAGGGGGCGCGGCTCTTCAAATTGCAACAGAACTACCGCTCGACACAAATCATCGTGGAGGCGGCCAACAGCTTGATAGCCAAGAATAGCGAACAGATTCGCAAGGAGGTGTTTTCGGAAAAGGACCGTGGCGAGGCCATACGTGTCTATTGTGCTTATAGCGATATTGAGGAGGGCGAAATCGTGGCCAACAAGATTACCGAATTGCACCGACGTCAGGAGATTCCCTATAGCCAGCAGGCCATCCTCTACCGCACCAATGCACAGAGCCGTATCTTTGAAGAGGCCCTGCGCAAACGCTCCATCCCTTGTCGCATCTACGGAGGCATTTCGTTCTACCAGCGCAAGGAGATAAAGGACATTATCGCCTACTTCCGCCTGGCGGTGAACCCTAACGACGAAGAGGCGCTGAAGCGCGTCATCAACTATCCGGCCCGTGGCATAGGAAACACCACGGTGAGCAAAATCATTGATGCGGCTACAAGTGCAGGAGTGAGCCTTTGGCAAGCACTGAGTGCTCCGTTGGAGTACGGGCTTACTATAAATAAAGGTACGCACGCGAAGCTGCAAGGTTTCCGGGCGCTGATAGAGGAGTTCATGGCCGAGGCATCGGTGCGCAATGCGTACGACTTGGGACAAGACATCATCCGCCGGAGTGGAGTGATGAACGACATCATACAGGACCGTACGCCCGAGGGACTGAGCCGACAAGAGAACCTGGAGGAATTTGTCAGCAGTATCCACGACTTCTGTGCCACGCGCGAGGAGGAGGGCAACGAGCACATCCTGTTGGGAGATTTTCTCAGTGAGGTCTCTCTGCTTTCCGAAATGGATATGGACAAGGGCGATGCTGAAAACGAAGACAAACTGACCCTGATGACCATCCATTCGGCCAAGGGGTTGGAATTCCGCGTGGTGTATGTGGTGGGTATGGAGGAGAACCTCTTCCCCAGTCCGATGGCGCAAGAGTCGTATCGTCAGATGGAGGAGGAGCGCCGCCTTTTCTACGTGGCGTTGACGCGTGCCGAAGAGCATTGCTTCCTCTCCTTTGCCCGTAGCCGTTTCCGCTATGGAAAGACGGAGTTCAGCAATCCCAGCCGTTTCTTGAAGGATATTGACCCGCGTTACCTGAACATGCCCGATGCGGGTGTGCCCACGCGACGTGAACCGGCAGAGACTCCCCGAAGCGAGCGTTTGCCTTTCAGTTCGTGGAGAAATCCCGATTGCGACAATTACCAGTCCCGCTCGCCATACGAACAGCGCGTGGCTACCAGCCGGCAAAGCTCTTTCCGCGATGATGAGTTGGCCGACCGCGGCTACGCGTCGTCATCAGGATATCGCCACTACGAGGAGCGTACACCTTTCCGTCAGCAGGCGACTCCCCCACCCGTTCGCCCTACCATACCGCAAGGCATGAAGCGGGTGGTTCCTACACCGGCATCCCAACGTCCTACATCTGCCGCCCAATCGTTACCCAATGGCAGTTTGCAGGCAGGGCAGGTCATCGAACACGAGCGCTTCGGCATTGGTGATGTGCTTCGGGTGGAAGGCACGGGCGACAACATGAAGGCCACTATCCGCTTCCGCAACGTGGGCGAGAAACAATTGCTCCTGCGCTTTGCACGCTTTAAGGTGGTTCGTTGAGGGGTTGATTCGTTGATGGGTTGAGGCGTTGAGAGGTCTAAGGTCAAAGGTCGAAAGTAAAGGGGCGTTGATTCGTTCGGCGTTGAGGGGTTGAGACGTTGAGAGGTCTAAGGTCTAAGGTCTAAAGCCATAGCCATCAGCCATAGCCATCCGCCATAGCCATCAACCATCGGCCAAGGTCATGCCGTCTCTGTCATCCTGAGCGTAGTCGAAGGGTCTATCCACAAGACTATTATTAAAATGATCCTTTGACTCCGTAAACTACGCTTAGGATGAAAAAGCACAGGAAGATGGACAATGCACAGAAAGATGAATGACAAAGCACCGGAATAATAAAAAGAAAAAATCCGCGTCATCCGCGTCATCTGCGTCTAAGGAATCATGCAAGCTATCGTTTGCACTCCTAAAAATTCATAATTCATAATTTATAATTCATAATTAAAATTGAATACTCCCTATTACCTTCTCGAAGAGAGACTCTTGCGCAGGAATCTTGCGCTTATCAAACAGGTGGCCGATGAGGCCGGTGTGGAAATCATCCTTGCCTTCAAGGCGTTTGCCCTGTGGCGCACGTTTCCAATCTTTCGTGAATACATCAGCCACACCACGGCCAGCTCGCTCTACGAAGCACGTTTGGCGGCTGAGGAGTTTGGAAGCAAAGCCCACACCTACTCGCCTGCCTACACCGAAGAGGAATTTCCCCAAATAATGGCTTGTAGCAGCCATGTGACGTTCAACTCGCTCGGCCAGTTTGCCCGTTTTCGTCCGATGGTGGAAGCGGCAGGAAATCCCGTGTCGTGCGGTTTGCGCGTGAATCCTGAATACTCCGAAGTGGAGGTGGAGCTGTACAATCCCTGTGCCCCGGGTACCCGGTTCGGTGTAACGGCCGACCTGCTTCCCGACGACCTTCCCCAAGGTATCGAGGGCTTTCATTGCCATTGTCATTGTGAATCCGACTCGTATCAGTTGGAGCGTACACTGGTGCATCTGGAAGAGAAATTCGATCGTTGGCTTCCTCGCCTGAAGTGGCTCAACTTGGGAGGCGGACACCTGATGACGCGCAAGGATTACGACACCCGGCATCTGATTACTATATTAAAAGGTTTGCGCGCGCGTTATCCGAACCTGCGCATCATCCTTGAACCCGGTTCGGCTTTTGCCTGGCAAACGGGGCCATTGGTGGCCAGTGTGGTGGATATAGTGGAGAGCCGGGGCATACGCACGGCCATCCTCGATGTGAGCTTCACCTGCCACATGCCCGATTGCTTGGAAATGCCCTATCAGCCGACGGTGCGTGGAGCCGTCACACTCCCTGCCGAGGCCGTGAAGGGGGCTGCTCCCGATGAACACATTTTCCGCTTGGGCGGAAACAGTTGTTTGAGTGGTGACTACATGGGAAGCTGGCAATTCGACCATGAATTGCAAATCGGTGAGACTATCTGTCTGGAGGACATGATTCACTACACCACTGTGAAGACCACTATGTTCAACGGCATCGGACATCCCGCCATTGCCCTTTTGCGCACCGATGGCACGATTGAGGTGCTCCGGAGTTACCGATATGAAGATTATCGTGACAGAATGTGCTGAAAATCCAAAGAAATGTTGTACCTTTGGCGGGATTTTTTTAGTTGACAAGTTGACGAGTTGACAAGTTGACGAGGAAAAGCATGTTTAAGAAAATAATTAATAGTAATAAAAATAGAAAAGAAAGAAACAATGGGAAAAGTGATATTGACCGGAGACCGTCCGACCGGACGTTTGCACTTGGGACACTACGTAGGTTCATTGAAGCGTCGTGTAGAATTGCAAAATTCGGGTGAATACGAAAAGATTTTCATCATGATTGCCGATGCACAGGCCTTGACCGATAATGCCGACAATCCGGAAAAGATACGTCAGAACATCATAGAGGTGGCTCTCGACTACCTGTCGGCTGGCCTCGACCCTGAGAAGGTGACCATCTTTATCCAGAGCCAGGTGCCCGAATTGTGCGAATTGGCTTTCTACTACATGAACCTGGTGACAGTGCAGCGCCTCCAACGCAACCCGACCGTGAAGCAGGAAATTCAGCTCAGAGGTTTCTCGGATAGCGAAGAGGACGAGAGCCAGAACAAGAAGGGTACGCCTGTGGGATTCTTCACCTACCCCATCAGCCAGGCATCAGACATCACAGCCTTCCGTGCAACTACCGTGCCCGTGGGTGTTGACCAGGCACCTATGATTGAGCAGACACGCGAGATTGTGCACAAGTTCAACACCGTGTATGGCGAGACGTTGGTGACTCCGGAGATGAAGTTGCCCGACAATGCAGCCTGCCTCCGCTTGCCCGGTACCGATGGAAAGGCCAAGATGTCGAAGTCACTCGGCAACTGTATCTACTTGTCCGACTCTGCCGAAGATGTGCGCAAGAAAATCATGAGTATGTACACCGACCCTAACCATATCCGCGTGGAAGATCCGGGACAGATTGAGGGAAACACGGTGTTCACCTACCTTGATGCTTTCTGCCAGCCCGACTCTTTCGAGAAGCATTGGCCGGAGTATCCCAATCTCGATGCCTTGAAGGAACATTACCAGCGTGGTGGATTGGGCGACGTGAAGGTGAAGAAGTTCCTCAACGCCATTCTGCAAGAGGCGCTTGAACCCATCCGCCAGCGCCGTAAGGAGTTTGAGAAGGATATCCCCGGTGTGTATGAAATCTTGCGTAAGGGTAGCCTTTGTGCACGCGAGGTGGCAGCTGCTACCTTGGCCGATGTACGCCGTGCCATGAAGATTGACTACTTCGACGATGCTGAGCTGATAGCCGAGCACACCCGTAAGTTTGCCGAGGGAAAAGAATAAAGCTTTTAGGGAGTGAAACAATGAATGATTGCTCCTGACCTGGAAAAATCAAAAAGGGAATCCTACCATCTGGATTCCCTTTTTCTTTTCTGTTTATGTGTCTCTCTAAAATGTTAAGTTTAAGGTACAAATAGTTGTTGTCTTTATTTACGGAGGCAAAGGTAAACCTAATTCTTGAATTACACAACATTTCTTTATATGTTGTTAAACATGTTTCTGTCAAAAATTGCCTATCCCATTGGTGGCTTCCAATGTATTTTCCTGTTCGTCGGGCAATTGGGGGAAGAAATCGATGCCTGTCAGCGCCTCCACACTATCAATTGTTACAGCATACTCTTTCAGCGGTGCATTGCAATCATCGTTGGGGAAAAGGAAACCTACGGCTGCGGGGCGTTTGCCTAATTTCAGCACTACTTTGAAGAATCCGTCGGGCACCGTCACTTTGGCTCTTCCGATGCGTCGGTGGTTCTTCCCCTTCTCCACGATGGGACCACAAGCAATGTAGAGGGTAGTCCGGTGGCGTTGCACCCAGCGTCGGCATTGTTCTTCTAGGATACGCCAATCACCCTTGTTCAGGTTGGGTGCTTGTGGACACATGTTACTCATATAGAACGACTCCACCATTGCACGCTCGTCCCACTTCATGTCACCTGCAGGAGCCATGTGTCCGCGATCGTATTGTGATCCGCTATAGTCCCGGTGTTCACTTCTCACGCGGGCAGGCAGGTCGGGGTCGGCCTCAAAAAAGTCAGTGCGTTGTACCTTTCCCTCCACCCGTTCGGGAGTCAGTTGCCAAGCCACCCAATTGGGAGTTTTCCATTCGTCGTTGTATGACAGGGTATATCCCGTCCGCTCCAGAATCCGTGTGTCCTGCTTGTGTTTGGCGGGCAGTTCTATAGCCTTGTTTTCCGTCTGTTTTCCGGAAGTGGTACTTCCGCGTTGTTCGGCCAGTTGTTGCACACGGTTCACCCCTTCGCGGGCCTGCTCCACGACCTCTTGGGCCTGTTCAACCATCTTGCCTACTTGCGAAGCCAGTTTCTCTCCATCGGAGCCATGCCGGATGCAGGCTCCCACCATCACAGCCGTGGTGGCTATCAGCAGGGCTTTTTTCATAAAGCTGCTTCCCTTTTTCCGTTTCCGTCTCTTCTTTCCCATGTTCAGATTTTCCTTATTTTCTCTGCGAAAGTACAAAAAATGGGTATATTGACAAAATTTATCAGACACTCTGTAGGATTTCCTGCCCGAAATGTCTATTTTTGCAGACTTAAAAACATTTTTTCGAAAAAAGTAATGAAGAAATATTCAGCAAAAAGCCTTTTAGGTACCCTTGTCGTGGGGACAGGCCTGATGTGTGGCGCGTGTGGCGAAGACCGCACGTATCAGTTCATCGAGAAGACCGAGCGTTGCCAATGGATTTGGGATGTGATGAGCCAATGGTATCTGTGGAATGGGGAGATGACCGAGCCGGACGACACACAATTCTTTGGCGAACCGGAAAGCTTCTTCAAGCGCTTGATTGTCAGTAAGGACAAGTATAGCTATTTTGAATCCACCGCTACCGACGAATCTACCCGCTCTATCGACCTTCGCTCCAGCTATGGTATGGACTTTGCCCTCTACATCGACCCCGTCACCCAAAGTCAGAGTGCGCCTGAGCGTGTGGCTCGTGTGCTCTATGTTCTCCCCGGTTCGCCCGCCGCACAGGCAGGTGTGGAACGTGGACAATGGATTACCACCATTGACGGAGAGCATCTGACCACTACCAATTACCTGGGACTGGTTAGCGGGCCTGCTACTACGTTGGGCACTGCCATTTTGAATTACGATGATCCCGAAAACCTTTCTTGGCAACCGGGCGAAACTCTCCAACTTGCAGCCAGCCGCCATTTGGAGGACAATCCCTTCTATGTGGACACCCTCTATCAGGTGCACGGTCGCCGTGTGGCCTACCTGATGTATAACCGCTTCAGCACTGGTCCTGACGATACGGGCAATGAGACGCAGTACAACTCCCAGATGCGCACCATCTTCCAGCATTTCAAGGAGCAGCAACCCACTGACTTCATCCTCGACTTGCGCTACAATCCCGGTGGCTATCTTTCGTGTGCACAGGTGTTGGCCAGTTTGTTGGCTCCTTCGGAAGCCATGGGAAAGATATTCTGCCGCTTGGAGTTCAACGAGAAGATGGCTGCCCAACGCAATGAAGTTTATCTCTTTGATAAGGCCCTCACCAGTGGAGCCGGACTTGGCCTTTCGCGCCTCTATATCATTACCAGCAGCCTTACAGCATCGGCCTCTGAGAGTATCATCAACGGTTTGCGCCCCATTATGGGAACTGAAAATATTATCCTTGTAGGTAGCCGCACCGAGGGAAAGAATGTAGCTTCGCTCTCCTTCAAGAGCCCCTATGACTATACGCTTCACCCTATTGTTGCCACTGTTTTCAACGGTAATGGCGAGAGTGATTATGCCAATGGATTCCTTCCGACTGTTCAGGTTGATGAATTGCAATCCATAGCTCCTCTCTATCCCTTGGGCGACATGCGTGAACTGATGCTTAACACCGCTCTCTCCTCTATCGTCAGCGATGCCAAGCAGGAGGACACCCGTGCCGTAGGGGCTCATCATCTCCCCTCTCCCCTGTTGACCAGCTTCTCATTGGAAACTCCAGTGGTGGAGGTGAAGGGAGAATTTTGATTCTTGCAATTGAATGCAGACACTACTGGGAGGTGTGTCATAATTAACTTTTCAGACGCAGATGACGCGGATGACACGGATTTAATTATTAATTCAACTTTCGCAAGTAAAGGAGTTGCTGAAGCGTATTTTTAGGAGTGTAGGAGTGTAGGAGGCAAATAGCTTTGACGATGACAGACAAAGCACACCATGCAAGCAGCACTATCGTCTACACTCCTAAGCGAAGCGTCACTCCTACACTCCTGTACTCCTGAAAGTTGAGCTTGCGAAACTTTAATTATTTATAATTTATCTGTATTATCCGCGTCATCTGTGTCTAAAAAATGGAATGATGGCATTTTGATTCCCCCTCTTTTCATTTCATCATTCGGATGTGAAAATCAACATTTGTTGTATCCTTTTCAACATTTGTTGTATTCGTATGTGCGGGATTTGCAGTACTTTTGCGGTCGGAATTTATAATAATCGGATAGACATGAAAACATTGAACCCAATCAAACGTGTGGTAGTCCTGATGATGCTGTTGACAGTGGCAGGGCTGATGGCGATGGCGCAGAAGCCCTATGAATTTCGGTGTACGGATTACTTGGCGACACCCGACCGGAGTCAGGAGAAGTTTTCGTATGACACAGAAGCGAACACCTTTACCATCACCGATGGTGGCACCTTCAACATTGCTTTCCAAATGGACAAGGGACGCGACTTTGCCTATTACATCACCAACGAGCAAACGTGGTTCGTGGTGGAGGGAAGCAACCTGAGTATGGCATTGTCGGGTAGTGCCATTTGGTGGTTCAATGGCTATAACCGAGGGGCGAGTGCTCCAGCCGATTGTGCTGTGCGAACTGAGGATGGGACATGTGTTGTGGCATGGAACATCAAGGACAATGACCTGCTGAACGCTCACATGAATTATGCTGACAGGATGATTTACCTCACTTCTGGCGGAAGCGAGTTCAGCCATTGTTTGGGACTGACCTCCACAACCGGTAAATCCACCATCAGCCATGTAGGATACTTTGCCCCTTATGAACTGGCAGCTACCTATCCTGCCCTGATGAAGCAGATGGGTTATACAGCTGACGGAGCTTCGCTGACGGCCGAATTGCGGACCAAGGTGGAAACCCTTATGGCTGAGGCTGAGCAGTTGATGGCTGATGAGACCTATGCCACACGGAAAACAGAACTTGAAGAAGCCGTAGCCAAGGCAGGAAAAGCTTTGGATGCCATAGGAGAAACAGGTTACAACGAGGCTCTGCGTACACTGAAGGAACTGGACAAGGTTATCGGCCGTGTGAAGACGGAGGCAAAGACGGGAGTCTCCACCTATTATACTATAGAAAACGGTATCGAAGCCCGTCAAGGAGAACTCTATATAAAAGCCATTTATCATGCGCCCGATGTGGTGCGCATCTATAAATCACATTTGGCTGACCTGACACGGAAGAAGAGCCTGTCCGTTGTGCAGACACCTGCTGCCCAAGCCGACTTCACGGTGGAGGAGAAGGACGGAGTGGTGACGATGGACAATGGCCGCATCCGCGTAAGTATGGCGCTCGAAACGGGTTATATCAATGTGCTCCGCACCGACGGTACGGTGCTCATCCAAGAGGGGGAATGTAGCTTTGTCCCCTACATGGACGGCCCGAATGAGAGCTACCGTATCCGACAGACTTTCCATCTCGACAAAGAGGAATACATCTTCGGTATGGGACAGATACAGAACGGTGCCCTCAACCAACGTGGAAAGATGGCGACCTTGGTACAGGACAATATGAAGGTGTGTATCCCCTACTTCCAATCGACCAAAAACTATGGATTCTTTTGGGATAACTACTCGCCCACTACATTCACCGACTCCGAGGAAGAGACTTGCTTCCAATCCACTGGTACGGAGATTGATTATTACGTGTTGGCCGGAGAGAATAGCACTGATGTAGTGCCCATCATGCGCCGTTTGACGGGTCATTGCCCCATGCCAGCCCTGTGGAACCTGGGCCTTTATCAGAGTAAGGAGCGTTATACGAGTGCTGATGAAACGCGGGGTGTAGTTGAGAAATACCGTGCATTGGGAGTCCCTCTTGATTGTATTGTGCAGGATTGGCAATATTGGGGCGATGATGCACATTGGAATGCTATGGAGTTTCTGAACCCTGCCTTTGCCAACTACCAGCGAATGATACAAGGGGTGCACGACATGAATGCCAAACTGATGATCAGTGTGTGGGCAAACTTCGGACCACAAACCAAGCAATATGCCCATTTCAATGGTAAGGGACGTATGATTGAAGCTGTATCGTATCCCTTCGGTGCAGGGGTGAAACCCTATGATTGCTACGACGAGACCACACGCGATGAATATTGGGCTTACCTCTACAACGGACTCATGTCTAAGGATATTGATGCCCTGTGGCTCGACTCCAGTGAGCCAGATTACCAGCAACAAAGCCCCAATGATTATGATTATGTGACAGGTACCGGACAGACGTGGCGCGAGCTGCGCAATGCATTTCCCCTGGCTCATGTGGGTGGTGTGCACGACCACTTCCGCAACGATGCTCTTAGTGGAAAAATGGGACTTGATGGCAAGCGTGTGTCTATCCTTACCCGTTCGGCCTTTGCCGGCCAACAACGGTATGGAGCCAATACATGGAGTGGCGACGTGACGGCCAGTTGGGAAAATCTGAAGGCTCAGATTCCTGCCGCCCTCAACTTGTCAGCTTGCGGAATACCCTATTGGAATAGCGATATAGGCGGATTCTTTGTCGGCGGATACGGAGGCGTAGGCGATGCCAACTGGCGGAGACTCTACATGCGATGGTTGCAATTCGGAACCTTTACTCCCATGATGCGTTTCCATGGTACAGGCACTCCGCGTGAAATCTACCAGTTCGGTTCCGAGGGTGATGGTATCGGAGAATTTGACCACGTGTTGAAGTATGTGAAACTTCGTTATCGCTTGCTCCCCTATCTCTATAGTACTGCCCGACAGGTGAACAATTCCGATGCTTCTTTTATGACCGCACTTCCCATAGCTTTCGGCTTTGACCGCAATTGTTATGATGTGGATGACCAGTACATGTTTGGTGATGCTTTTATGGTGGCTCCCATTGTGACCGACCATGTGAACGGCCGCGATGTGTATCTACCTGAGGGAAACCGTTGGATTGATTTCTGGACAGGACAAATGCACGAAGGCGGACGGACGGTGTACAAAGCGGGAAAGGCTGATATGATTCCCCTTTATGTGAAAGCGGGGAGCATTCTTCCCTGGGGGCCTGATGTGCAGTACGCTACTGAAAAGTCATGGGACAATCTTGAAATCCGTGTATATCCAGGAGCTGACGGTTCGTTCACTCTCTATGAAGACGAAAACGACAACTACAATTACGAGAGCGGACACTATACCGAAATACCCTTCAGATGGGACGATGCAAACCGTACGCTCACCATTGGCAAACGCACCGGACGCTTCGATGGGATGTTGGCCAATCGCACTTTCAACCTCTGCATGGTGACGAAGCACAATGCCACGGGTGACCTTCATGCCATCCGTTACTTGGCTTCTGTTGCATATACGGGCGAGGAAGTTTCGGTTGTCCTTGATGACAAACAGGGAGAGCCTGCTGTGTTGACAGACATTACCACTGAATACATTGTAAATCCCAGTTTTGAAGCCGATGGAGGAACTCTCTACAAAATGGCTCCGCGAGGATGGCTGGTCAGCAGTAATACTGAGTGGTGGGGGGTGAATCGTGGCGGAGGAAACGGAGACCCTGTGGCCACTGATGGTGCACACATCTTCGGTGTGTGGGATGGCAGAAACACACTTTCTCCCAGTATCAGCCAGACCATCAATGGATTGCCTGCCGGAAACTATACACTCACCGTGGATATGCATGTGTCGGGCACTATGGCTGAGTCCCGCTTGGGTAACCAATGTCTCTTTGCAGGTGACGAAAGTGTCCGTTTCCGTGATCAGATGCTGACCTGTGGCACGGGCGACAATTTCCCCATGCAAACCCTTGTGCTCCACTTTACCCAACAGAAGGAAAAGACACCCATAACCATTGGAGTACGCACGGAAGGGGCACCGGCACAAACATGGTTCAAGATTGACAATTTCCGTCTCTATGCCACCATTGATGAAGATTTCGTGCCTACCCGTATCACATCCACAGGAAATACCCAACGCGTGGTGGCCATCGAAATGTTCGACCTCAGTGGCCGGCGTATCAGTCGGATGCAACGCGGTGTGAACATTGTGCGCATGAAGATGGAAGACGGAAATGTAAAAATAGAAAAAATAATTAAATAATACAATTTTTATAACAAAATTAATGCCGCTTTGAGAATTTATTGTTACATTTGCCGCGATATAGGACGGCGGCTGTGAGCGGGCGTTCTCAGACTTGTGAGCAAGGACTAATGACTAATACCAAAGAGATAGATAATGAATACTAAATTTTTGATGACGGCACTACTGGCAGCAGTAGGTGGCATGGGCTGTAGCTGTACGGCTGAGGACGGACGTACATCGGAGTTCAAGACGTGGGCACAGACACCACCCATGGGGTGGAATTCGTGGGATTGTTTCGGTCCTACAGTGGTGGAGGCCGAGGTTAAGCAGAATGCTGACTATATGGCCGAAAAGTTGCTTCCCTATGGATGGGAATATGTGGTAGTGGATATCCGTTGGTTTGTAGAGAACGACAAAGCGGGCGGATACAATCAGACAAATCCTATTTATGTTTATGACCAATACGGACGCTACACTCCGGCATTGAACCGATTCCCTTCGGCTGCTGGCGGGGTGGGATTCAAAGCGTTGGCTGACTATGTGCATGCCAAAGGATTGAAATTCGGCATCCACCTGATGCGTGGCCTTCCCAAGGTGGCAGCTCAGAAGAAATTGCCTGTCAAGGGAACGAATGGAATCACATGTGACATGATTTGCAATAATGACTCGGCATGTACCTGGTTGCGCGACAATTACAAGGTGGATTGTACTAAGCCGGGTGCACAAGAGTATTACAATTCGTGCTTCGACCTCTATGCCGAATGGGGAGTGGACTTCGTGAAGATTGATGACCTTGCCCGTCCTTATCACACGGGTGAAATAGAGATGATACGTCGGGCCATAGACCAATGCGGACGTTCCATTGTGCTCAGCATATCACCGGGAGAGACACCTATTGACAAGGTGGAGCATGTGAAAGGACATGCTAATATGTGGCGCACGGTAGATGACTTTTGGGACAACTGGAGCCAGTTGAACTACCAGTTCGAAGTGTGTGCCAAATGGGCTCCTCACATTGCACCGGGCACATGGCCGGATGCCGATATGTTGCCTTTAGGACGCATCAGTATTCGTGGTGAGCGGGGTGCTGAGCGATGGACGCAATTCAGCCGCGACGAGCAATACACGATGATGAACCTGTGGACAATTTTCAAGAGTCCCCTGATGTTTGGCGGACACTTGCCGATGAACGATGCAGCTACGGATTCGCTCCTGACCAATCGTGAAGTGCTTTATATGCATGCCCACTCGGTGAACAACCGTCAGGTGAGTCGCGAGGATAACCGCGTGGTGTGGAGTGCTGACGATCCGAAGAATCATGACAAGTTTGTGGCTCTGTTCAACCTGGGCGGTTCAGAATTTGTGAACCCCAAGAATGCTCTTTGGCGGAGCGGTACCATTTCGTATCTGACTACGGGACACGCTACTGAGGTGGATGTGGAAATACCTGAAGGCACACGCGAACTGGCTCTCATTGCCACCGATGGAGGCGACGGATATGATTGCGACCATGCCGACTGGATAAACCCCACCGTGACCCTGGCCGACGGTAGTACGATTGACCTTACGGCCAAGAAATATTTGCGTGGCACTTGCGGATGGGGCAGCATTGCCGTTAACAGAAATTTGAGCGGAGGAACCCTTAGTATCAATGGTAAGAAATATGCCAAGGGATTGGCCACACACGCCAATTCCATCCTGCTTTATAGTTTGCCCGAGGGGGCTATACGTTTTACTGCCTTTGCCGGTATTGACAACACGGGTAGCGATCAGGGAAGCAAGTCGTCGATGGAGTTCATGGTATTTGCCAGTGACCCAACCATCCGTAAAGAGACGACTGACCAGTGGAGAGGCGGAAATGTGACTATCCACGTTGACCCCACCCGACAGGTGGCTACCAGCGGATTCATCGGACGGGCTGCCGGTGTGCAACAGGCTCACATCGAGGCCGACATTACGGGTGCACGGAAACTGTATTTGGTGGTGACGAACGGTGGTGACGGATTGGATTATGACCATGCCGACTGGGCGAATCCCGTGCTTGTTGACAAGGAGGGCAACGAGCGTTCATTGATGGAGTTTGCTTGGGATGCCACCCCTGTGAACGGATGGAATGCTCCGCGCAGAAACTCGAACAACGACGGAAACACCATCAGTATTGGTGGAGTGAAATATGCAAAAGGATTCGGAGTGAATGCTCCTTCTATATTGACCTTCACCTTACCCGAGGGACACGAATACGTTGCTTTCCGCTCGGTGGTGGGGCACGATGACGATGTGAAGAATGCTCCTCAAGGAGCCACGATGGAGTTTCGCGTTTTCACCCAAGATCCTACACCCGACAACAGTATAGCTGTTCCGCTCGACTTGGCTGCGCTTGGATTTGCCGAAGGACAGGAATGCCGCATTACCGAGATGTGGAAAGGTACTGATATGGGAGTCTATTCGGGCGACCAGTTTGCTCCTGTACTTCGTCAACATGCCAGTGGCCTTTATCGTGTAAGCCCCGTGACAGAATCCGTGGATGCTCCCAAGCAAACAGCTCAGGCTACGCATGTGTCGGCCACCAAAGGGGGATTGAATCTGACGGTTTCCGACTCGTGTCAGATGCCCGTTTATCTGTTGGATGGTGCTTTGGTGAAGATACTCAGTTTGGAGACAGGCACTCATTTCGTCAGCCTTCCCCAAGGAAGATATGTGGTGGGCGGACAGGTGGTGGCCGTTGCCCGTTGAGGCCGTTCGCTCCTGCCCTCTCTCTGATTGATTATTCAAATATTTTATTTATAACTCAGTTTTAATAACTTTTTTAAACCATCATTTTATGAAGAACTTTAACTTCAAGAATTTGGGTTTGTGTGGCGCTTTGCTGACCACCGCCCTGAGTGTGCAGGCCATCGAAGCACCTGCTCCCGCTGCTCTTGAGACACTTACTTCTGGTCAGGAGTATGTTCTCGTCAGCCCGATGAACCCCACTGGTTATATGTCACGTACCAGTTGGGACGGTGCCCTTTATTTCTTGGGACCGAACGATTCAAATTTTGCCAACTACGCATTGACCGCTGTGCAGAATGAAGATGAAACCTGGTCGTTCATCCGTACTGCTGCCGACGGAAGCGTGAGCTACATGCTCTTGCCCGAAGGAGCTGCCAATGTCAATATGGGTGACTCGGCAGTTTGGCACGTAGAAAAGGGTTCTCTTGACGGATATTATTGGTTGAAAGCCGGTGCAGGAAACAACTCTGTAGCTGCACAATATGGCCTTTATATGCACCTGAATAAGAGTATGCAATATTGGTGTATCTCTTACAGTGGTGGCCCTTGGTATCCTGACTTCGAAATCAAGACTGATGAATTGGGTAACCAATTGCTTGATGAAGTTACCGGTAACTGGCAGATGGCCGACAGTACCCAACTCAACTGGGGATTCGTCACCGTAGAAAATATGAAGAACTACGTAGCCAAGAAGAGTGCTTATGACGTGTTGGCCGGTTATGACACCATCTATTGTGTGTTGGAAGAATACGGCGCTGGTTTTGAATTGGCTTCCAAGGCTGCCAAGGAAATCTATGAAAATCCTGCTTTCGATGGCGCTATGGCCGACTCTTTGCTGGCTATCCTTAACGGCAAGATTGCCCTCTTCGAGGAAATTCAGAAGACAATCGAAGAGAATGCCGATGGAGACGCTACTCTGGGTGCTGCCATCCAAGCTGCTATGGATGTGTTCAATACATCGGTTAAGGCTGCTGACATGAGTGCCTCTGTTGTTGCTTTACGCGATGCCGTTGCTGCTTATGAACAGGGTTTTGGTGACTACACTACCATGGGACAGAACATGAGCTTCGAGGACCTCTCGGCTCAGGGTGGAAATCCCACTTCAGGTATTGTTGATGCACCTGCCGGATGGAATCTCTATATTAATGGTGTGCTTTGCCGTACAGCAGACGAATTGCGTGCTGCCGGTATGGGTGCTTGGTGTGGTATCAATGCCGATTGCACCGGTGAAGCTAAGGACGGAAACTATGGCTTCGGTATCTGGAACCAAGGTATTCCTGTTATTGAGCTGAGCCAGACTATCAGTGGATTGGAGAACGGTACGTATGAAATCAGTGCTGCCCTCATGGTAGGAGCCAATGGTAACGGTTCACGCCGTACAACCCAGCGTATCTTCGGCAACCTCAATTCTACTTACTTTGCCAGCGAGCCGGAGTATAACACAGCTTTGCTCGATGCAAACGAAGTTTATACCTTTGCCGGATTGGTTGAGCCTGTAACTGATACCGAGATGCAGCCTATCAGCGTTCGTGCATACGTTTACGACGGTACACTCACTTTCGGTTTCCGCACCGACAACAACATTCAGGCGGCTAACCGTACCAACTCAAATAGTGCCGGTGGTGACGGATGGTTCAAGATAGACAACTTCCGTATCCAGAAGGTTGGTTACGAAAACAAGGATGCTTTGAACGTACTCCAGCACTATGTTGACATTCTCGATGAGTATTACTACGAAAACACTGGTATCTATGTGGGTATCGTTGAGAAGTTGGAGAGCACAATGGAAGAGTTTGAAGACCTGGACGACAATACTTCGCAAGAGGAAATCAATAAGGGAATCCACACTGCCATCGCTCTGATGAACGAAGTGAAGCCCTACATGGACGCTTATGCCCGCTTGAGCGAAGCTATCACTGCTGCTTATGCCGGATTGGATGAATATGCCCACATGCCTGGTGCTGTTGCCTTTGCTGAAATCATTGCTGAGGTTGAGTCTAACCTCTCTGAGGGAGTTTATGACATGGCCGGTGTAGATGCTGCTATCCTCCGTCTGGAAGTTGCTCTCGAAGATTGCAAGAAGTCTGAAATCACTACAGGTATGGACATCACCAACCTTATCGCCAACTACAGCTTCGAGGATATGACTTCACAACCCGGTGGTGACACAGGTGGTGTGGCCGATGCTCCTAAGGGCTGGACACTCGTTATCAATGGCGACACTTGCCGCACAGTTTCTGACATCAATGCTCAGGGTATCAACGCATGGTGTGGTATCAATAGCGGTGACCCGATCAAGGTGGGCATTGCCGAGGGTGATACCGTATATCAGCAACCCGTTGACGGAGCCAAGTTGTGGGGTATCTGGAATAGCAATATTCCTGAAGTGGAACTTTCACAGACAATCACCGGTCTGCCTATGGGTACCTATACATTGACGGCCAACGTCATGGTTGAGTACAACTGGGCAGGTGACAACATCACCACTCAGCGCATCTTCGGTAACGATTGTGTACAGATGTTCTCTACCGACGGTAATCACGAATTGAACTTGCCTGCCGACGCTGTTGCCGCACGCACAATTGATGAGGCTTATCCCGAAGATGGCTTCCGTCACTTGACTTATGCTGACCATGTATGCATCTCTGGCGACGCTACAAGTTCTTTGCTCCGTCCGATGAAGGTTACCTTCTGTGTAGGTGAAACAGGCGAAGCACACATCGGTTTCCGCACCAATGGTATCAACATCGAAGGTCAGACATACGCTGAAGGTGGACGCAATGGCCAGGGATGGTTCAAGGTGGACAACTTCCGCTTGACTTACGACTCTGAGACTGTTTCTACCGGTATTGAAGAAGTGGTATCAGGTGCCGCTCTGGTGGTTGGTCGCCAGTACTTCACTATCGATGGTGTACAGGTGGCAGCTCCCCAACAGGGTGTAATCATCGTGAAGGAAATCCTCAGCAACGGACAGGTTAAGGTCAGCAAGTTGCTGAAGTAAGCCACGTTGCATTGAGCAATTGAAGAATGAAGAGTGAAGAATCCGAGTGATTCCTCACTCTTCTTTTTTTATTGTCAAAGAGTTCAATATTTGCCGGTTAGGATATGTCGGGTCAGGATATTTTTGTACTTTTGCGCGATAATAATCAAATCTTGAATGATTGCTAATATTTACGGCTCCATGAAACGCATGAAATCTTTATTTTTGCCACTTTGCTTGGCAATGCCTCTGATGACGATGGCCGATGAAAGGCCGGCTCAGATGCCTCATATCCATCATACAGATTCAACGATTGTGGTGAAGGCTGCACGTGGCGGACACACCGTGTGTCTGCAAGCCATGACGGAGAGCATCATCCGTGTGACCATCACTCCCGACAAGGAGTTTCCCAGGGACAGCAGCCTTATCGTCCTTCCCCGCACCTGGGAGAAACCCGTGTACAAGGCTTCGCAAGACCTGCGGGCTGCCACGTTGAAGACCTCCCGAGTGACGGCACAGGTGGATTTGACCGACGGACGCATCACCTTCCTTCGTCCCGACGGTACCCCCTTGTTGGCCGAACACCGCCCTACCCGCTCGTTCACTCCCATCGAGGTGGAGGGAAAGCAGGCATATACGACGTGCTACAGCTTCAGCGGACCTGCCGAAGAGGCTCTCTATGGCCTTGGCCAGCATCAGGCCGACGAGTTCAACTATAAGGGAAAGAGCGAAGAACTCTTCCAATACAACACGAAAGTGTCCGTGCCCTTCATCGTTTCTACCCATGGATACGGCATCTTGTGGGACAGCTATTCATTGGGGCGCGTTGGCGACCCGCGCGACTATGCCCAGCTGCACCGTGCCTTTACCTTATATAATAATAAAGGAGAGGTGGGAAGCCTTACCGGCACATACCGTCACAAGCAATTGAAGGAACCCTTCGTGCGCCGTGAAGATTCGCTCTACTTCGAGAATCTGAAGACCATCAGGAATCTGCCGAAGAATGTTCCCTTGTATGGATCGGAAGTGACTTATGAGGGATGGCTGGAACCTCGCGCGACGGGCATTCACGACTTTCTGCTCTACTATGCCGGCTATGTGAGCGTGTATGCCGACGGACACCTCATTGTGCCCGAGCGTTGGCGCACGGCATGGAATCCCAATGCACACAAGTTCAGTTTGCCGATGTCGGAAGGCAAACGCGTGAAGTTGCGCATCGAGTGGAGGCCCGATGGAGGCGAATCGTATTGTGGCCTTCGTGTGCTCACTCCCCGCACGGACGACGAGCGCCAGCGTCTGACCATTTGGAATGAGATGGAGAGTCAGATTGACTATTACTTCATTGCCGGTGAAACGATGGATGAAGTGATTGGCGGATACCGCACGCTCACGGGTAAAGCTCCTGTCATGCCCCGTTGGGCCATGGGATATTGGCAAAGCCGCGAACGGTACAAGACACAGAAGGAACTGACCGCCACACTCGATGAATTCCGCCAGCGACGTCTGCCCATCGACAACATTGTGCAGGATTGGAGCTACTGGCCCGAAGATGCCTGGGGAAGCCACGAGTTCGACCTCAAGCGTTTCCCCGACCCCAAGGGAATGGTGGATGAGGTGCACTGGCAGAATGCCCATCTGATGATTTCCGTGTGGCCGAAATTCTATGCCTCGACGGAGCATTACAAGGAGTTTGACCGCCAGGGATGGATGTACCAGCAGGCGGTGAAGGACAGCATCCGCGACTGGATAGGCCCCGGCTACATCGGTTCCTTCTATGATGCATATAGCTATGGCGCACGCCGTCTTTTCTGGAAGCAGTTGAAGGACCACCTCTACCCCCTCGGCATCGATGCCTGGTGGATGGATGCCAGCGAGCCGAATGTGCGCGATTGCACCGACATGGAGTATCGCAAGGCACTGTGTGGCCCTACGGCCCTTGGCCCTTCGGCCGAATACTTCAATGCATACGCGCTGATGAATGCCCACGCCATCTATACCGGCCTTCGCGAGGAAGATGCCGACCGCCGTGTCTTCCAACTTACCCGCTCGGGCTTTGCCGGTCTCCAGCGCTACTCTACCGCTACGTGGAGTGGCGACATCGCTTCGCGTTGGGAGGATTTGAAGGCACAAATCCCTGCCGGCATCAACTTCTCGCTCAGTGGAGTACCCTTCTGGACAATGGATATCGGTGGCTTCTGTGTGGAAAACCGCTATGTGAATGCCTACAAGGATTTCTTGAAGACAGGCAAGGAGAGCCGCACGCTGGACGAATGGCGCGAGTTGAACACCCGATGGTTCCAGTTCGGAGCCTTCTGTCCGCTCTTCCGCAGCCATGGGCAATACCCCTACCGTGAGCCGTGGCACATCGCTCCCCAAGGCCACGAGGCTTACGAAAGCATGGCCTATTACCTCGACCTCCGCTATCGTCTGATGCCCTACCTCTACAGTTTGGCCGGAGCAGCCCACCACACCGACTACACCCTGATGCGTGCCTTGGCAATGGACTTTACGCACGACAAGAACACCTACCATGTGGGCGATCAGTATATGTTCGGTCCTGCCCTGATGGTGGCTCCCGTCTATGAATACAAGGTCCGCACACGCAACGTGTATCTGCCCGAAGGACGCACATGGTACGACTTCTATACAGGGACTCCCCATCAAGGCGGACAGACTTTGAAGGCCGATGCACCCTACGGACGCATCCCCCTCTATGTGCCTGCGGGCAGCATCCTTGTCACCGGACGTCCGATGCAATATGCCGATGAACTCCCCACTGACACACTCACCATCCACATCTATCAGGGAACCGACGGAGCCTTCACCCTCTACGAAGACAATGGTACCACATACGCCTACGAGCGTGGCGAATATCTGCAAATCCCCCTCACCTACAATGAAAAGAAGCATACACTCACCATCGGTGCCCAACAAGGCACTTACCCCGAAGCGGTCAAGGAGCGCACGTTGAACATCTTTACTACCTCACCCGATGGTCACCAGTGCGGGGTGAAGACGGTGACTTATAAAGGCAAGGCTGTAAAGGTGAAACTCTTGTAAACATTTCGTCATTCGCTATGTAAAGAAACAGGAAAAACAGTATCCTCCTCTACTCTCAAGCCATGAATGAACCAACCTCATTCATGGCTTGTTGTTTGTTTATCTAAGAATTGATTATCAATAGTTTATTCCCCTTTCAAAATTCTCGCCTATTTTCGTCCGAAAGGAAAGACGCGCCCATATACGCGATTCTCGCACGGTCAGTTTTGCATATTTATGCAGTCGGATTGTATAATTATACATTTCACCCGTTGACAGTCACATTCTCATCTGCCCGTGTGCACACCGTCTATTGGGCGTGTGCACAACCTGTAGCATAGTGTCTGAAGAAACTCCGCCGACCGTGTGCACACGGTCAGCGGTACGTGTGCACACGCCCTTCCCGTTTTCTGTCTTCCGGCCTTCGGGTATTGCATATATATACAGAAAACTATCCATTACAAACCATTCCCCTTTGATGAAATAGAAACAGAATAGAGATGTGGGATTTGTTACCAGTGTGTGTAAGAAAAGGAGAAAATAAAGGTGAATATAGAAGGATACACTTTCAAAAATTGCAGCCAAGTCCTTAGGAATATTGCACTGTTTATTATTTCTCGATTATCTCGTCGGTGTAGTATTTGAAAAAATCATGATTAAGAATAACACTGATACGAAGAAGCAGTTCGGTATCAATGCTTTTACGTTGGAAAATATCATATACGTTTGTCCGGTCGCAAAAGAGTTTTCTTGCAAACCAACTGACCGTTCGCTCTTGGCGATGCAGTTCTTCCCTTATGAGTTTTCCAATGTGCAGCATATAAAAATGGGCGGAACCATTCAGTACTTATTTCCGAACTGAGGTACCGCCAAGCACCGTGTAACAAAATAAGCACGAACAGTTCACACCCAAAAGGGCATGAACCATCACTTGCTTATTCTCCGTTACATTATTTTTGGCGGTTTTCAGTTCGTGAGAATAAGAGCAAAAGCTCAAATATCATCATTAAATATGAATGGAAACGCTTTTCCGTTTGTTTTTTATTTCGTTGCAAATTTACGCTTTCTTCCGCATAATTCAATAATATAAACTGAATATTTGCAAAAAAAGTCTGCTTGGAGCCCAAACAGACTTTAATATACATACTTATACAATGCTACATCTGATTATTGAACGTTAATCTCTGTGTTAGACATTACCGAAGCATTGATTTGTGTACCAGCAGGGATTTCACCCTTTCCGCCCTTGATGAGGAAGCCAAACAAGCAACAAAGAGTAACAACCACAGAAAGTACAACTTTATTCTTTCCTTCATCAAATACGTTTCCGTTAGTCAAATAAACGGGAGTTCCATCCACAGCTTGAACAGATTTTACAGCAATTTCCACTTCACCGGCAGAACCGAGAAGACCGTTCTTTTCGGCACGAACAACTTGACCTTGTGCAAAGCTACCCGCAGCAATGATGGTTTTACCATCTACCTTGATGTCTTGCATCACTCTGAACTGTACGGTTTGACCTGTACGGACATTGTTTCCATCAATGGTGGTTTCCAATGACAAAGGAACCGTAGTACCAGCTTTCAACACAACAGTTCCACTCGGAGCCGTAAATGACATGAAAAGCATTGCCATAGCCATCAACATGAGGCTGGGCTTGAAGCATCTTGAATTGATAAGTTTTCTAAACATAATAATTAAAATTTTAAATGGTTAGTAAATAAATAGTTTATTCGCATTGTATATTCTTGTCGTATAGTCACGATGGATTTTCTCATTATATCTGATGGCACTCCTCCCTGACCCGTTGATATTTCCAAAGTAAAAGGAGAGGGAAAGAAAACCACAAATACTTGCCAGACCGTAATTCTCAGATTTAACACTAGTGTAAGTGGCATAGGCAAGAAGTGAGTTCATCACCAATGACGTAATGGCACTTCCTGTATGTTTTGTGTACAGATAGCCTCCACCAGGAATGATGGAAAGGACTCGTGCCAATGTGGGACTTTTGTATTTGGCCCTTTGCATTTGAGTCAGTAATTGTATGTTTTCGGAAGCACAGAAGTCAATCTCACTTCTATAACTATCCGCAAGAAGGAAGGATTCTTTGGCCTTCACGTATTCTTTCCGTTTGGTTTGCAAGTACGCTTTATAGACAATGCTTCTATAATAGGAAGTCGTATCATTCTTCATATTCACATCAGCCAAAGTCTCTTCGGCTAATTCCAGATTCTCAACCCTATCATAGAGAATGGCTGCTTGTAGGGCAATCTTTGCGTCCCGCTTCAGTGAAGGAGAAAAATAATTCTCGTATTCAAAAATTCCATCTTCATACCTCTGCAATCCTCTGTAACAAAGAAGCTTTTGTTGATAAAGGTTCGTTTCTTGCACACCATTGAATTGAAGGCGTTCAATCTCTGTCAGTGCAGGTTCATAGAGTTTTCGGTTTATCAGATGATAGATGAATTGCTCATCCAATCTGTATGAGCGTCTTTGCAAAACATCCACCTGTGGTTCTATTCTGATATTATATGCAAGTTTTTTTGACAATTCGTCATTGAAAGGATAATCCAATATGCTTTTATATCCGTATTCATATGTCGTATCGTAATATTGTGCATCATGGCTACACCGTATCACCCTATCGGCTATCAAGGGCAAGGCTTTATAAATAGGATATTTGTCAAGTACCATCAATCCGTAGTTTGAACACGACGGATACATGGCACACTTCCCATTCTTATGTTTACTGATATATTTTTGATACTGTTTGATGTAATCCGTCGATGCTTCGCTTATTGTATCGGTGTTATAATGAGTGTTTATAACTTCTCCATCTACTTTTTCTTGTGGGAAAAGCAGTAAGGCAAATTGTGAAACGATAATCAGAGATAGGATTTTTTTCATCTGCATTGTTTACGGTTTCATACATGAAAATCCCTCCACGAAGAACTGTCCTTTGTGGAGGGAACAAATTGCAGCAATTAATTAGAATTTATATCCAAAAGTCAAACCATAAGTTTGGTTATAGGCTTTAAGTTCTGAATCCAATTTGGTCAATCCACGGCTATATTCTGCACCAATAACAAAGTCACTGATTTCGAGGGAAACACCAGCAATCACACCTGCGTCAAATTTTTCAAATGCATCAAATACATTTGTAGTCTCTCCATAGTCCCATTCAATATCCGATCCAAATAAACCATAAGAAGCATAGGGGCCGGCCTTAATAGCCAATTTCATATCATCTGAAATGTTCAATTTGAATGCAGCGAAAACTGGAATCTGCAAATAAGTCATTCTTATATCTCCATCAATAGCCTCTTCTGAGTATCCTTTACTAACGAGTTCTACCCCTGGAATAACAGAAAAACTTTCAGACAATCCAAGATCGTAAGAGAGTCCAGCTTTGAAAGATATGATGTTGTCACATCCATCAGCATCGCTACCTGCAATACCAGAGAAACCAACTCCTGCGTTTACAGCAAATTTAGATTCTTCTTGTGCACTCATTGTTAAAGTGGTCAGTGCAAGAGCCACCATCATCAATACTTTTTTCATATGTAAATGAATTTAGAACACAAAGTATCCTTTTGTGCATGTTACTTTTAGGTTAGGATACAACCTTTGTTTGTTGCTAAATGTTAGCAAGTGCAAAAGTACTTAAAATGCATTTTGAACTAACAAATGGCTTATAGTACATTATTCACGATAGTGTAGAGAATAATTCAACACTTATAAAATGGCTATCAGTACACAATTCACACACATAGAATAAACTTTGCTCAAATCTGAAAAATAATTCATTTCAGCAGAAGAGCATGTATAATGTATGGACGTAATGAGTATAGTACGAGAATACACCTTTAACTTCAACAGTTTTCCATCATATATAATAAGGTAATTGGGAACGAATACCAATCTTTGTACAGAAGTGTAAACAATATCAGTACGGAAACGCGTAAAATGTAAAGACTTTCAGTTGGCCTCCAAAAGAAGTGTCTATTGATTCAGTGTATGAAAGCGGAAAAAGAAGACATCTCTCCAGCAATATACCTTCAACTGCAAAGTATCCTAAGATATATCGCCAAACATCTTAGGATAAACGGGCAAATATCTTAGGATACTTTTTTGTTGCAATTTCAATTGTAAACTGTTAACTCCGCTCGCCTGCCGAACAAACACGGCAAGCGAGCGGAGTTAATTCATTTCAACCGAAGATTATAGAACGAAGTTGTGGAGTATGGAAGTGCACGCCTACAGTCTGGAAATCCAAGCGTGGAGTATGGAAGTGTAGAAGTATGGCAATGTAATCATAAAGATACAATATTCGGGAAAGAGGGATAGTGATGAGTGACAAGTCTACACGAAAGATTTTCGGAGAATCGGTATTCTTTGCACTTAAAATTTTCGGAGAATCGACATTTTCTATGTTTTAAATTTGCGGGAAAATTAGGAAAGTTATATCTTTGCAACTGAAATATAATTATTTAGTTGTGGAAAAGAGGGTATTTAAAAGAAAAATATACAATAAAATGCTTCAATGGAAGCAGGAATCGTATGGTAGAAGCGCTTTGATGATACAGGGAGCAAGGCGTATTGGCAAATCGACTATAGCAGAAGAATTTGCCAAAAATGAATATGTATCGGAAAGTGGGACTTAGGTACTATTTAACGTGTTGATAATCAGCTAAAAGTAAATTAGAAAAATTGCTGATGTTCCCAACGTGTTCCCGATATTTTTACGTTAACGGAATTTAGTTTTTTGACGTCCGTTGGAGTTAGTTAGCGTTCAAAAACGCATATTCAAAGAACTAAAAATGATGCCCGAAATTAG
>JAFXDG010000050.1 GCA_017521285.1 Bacteroidaceae bacterium
GCACCGTCAAGTGTGCCAGATACGGCAACAAGGGTGAGAAAAACGCAGAATCAGCATATTGCAGGCTACTTTTGCAGCAAACAAATTTTATCGCGTATGGAAGTAGTAACTATTGAGAAAAAGACATTTGAAGCGATGCTCGCGGAGATTGCAACGCTTACACGAAAGGTGGATCTGCTTTGCGAGAAATGCAATGACAAGAGACTGCCACAATGGTTGGACAATGAAGATGTGTGCCGCAGGCTACGCATCAGTCCAAGAACCTTGCAGACAATGAGGGATACTCATATGATAGGTTGCACACAAATAAATCGCAAGTTCTTCTATAAGCCCGAAGAGATTGCACGGCTTCTTCCCCTGTTGGAAGATGAAAACAAGACATAATAAATAACTCTAACCACTAAATCTATTTTTCATGAACAATCATCAAGTAATTACAGCAGACGATGAGTCTATCGCAACTGCATTACATTCTTTAAGAAGTGCAACCCGTAAGGTCAGTAGTTTTATACGCCAATATCAACCACCGATGGATGGAGAACGCTATATGACGGATAAAGAGGTTTCGCAAACACTGAAAATCAGCCGTAGGACATTGCAGGAATACCGCAACGAGAAGATACTGCCGTATATCATATTCGGTGGAAAGGTGCTGTATCGTGAAAGCGACATCCAAGAAACACTGCAAAGGAACTATCGGAAAGCTATGCCGTAGTCCTAAAACAAGAAACGGACAACCTTTATCGGCTGTCCGTTTCTTGTGATATTCGGTTTTGCCACAAAATTATAAGACATTTGTGGCAGAATGATGTTCAGCAGCAGTACCCGCTTCGGGGTATATGAATAAATATCTGTTCACTCTTGCGACACTTATCATATATTTTATTGACTATCCATTTGCGAAAAACATCGGTAAAGTAGGTGTCTATGCGGTAGGCTATCGGTATTATAATTTCCAATGAATAGACATCGGCGGTGTTGCCGTTCTCCAAATGGATAGACCGACAGACTTCGTAATCGTTAAGTATATCCGACTTACGGATTGACTTTATTGCATTACTCACAGCTGTTCCCGTCACATTGAATGCCTCAGCAATTTCCCATACCGTCATCCATATTCCATTACCTAATTCGTTACCCATATAGTTACCTGCCGGGGCAGTGCTAACGCTTACCGTATTTCCTTCTATCTTGATAATGTTTCGTTTCATAACGACCTCCGTTCTTATATCGCTTGACAAATGAAATTCTCCATAGGAGCCAGAGCTTGAGAGAGTTTCTCCATATCATTGCTGACCTTTTCAGCTGTGATTTTGGCGTAAATTTGTGTTGTTCTGATGCTACGGTGTCCCAGCATCTTCGACAATGTTTCAATAGGCATATCATTGGAAAGACAGACTGTAGTCGCAAAACTATGGCGACTCATGTGCCAAGTGACGTTCTTTTCTATACCGCATTTCTTCGCAATAACTTTGATTCCGTTTTTGCAGTTCGGGTAGCAGGGAACGGGTAGCAACTTACCGTCTTCGGAACATCCTTCATATTTCTTGATGATACGCAAAGGCACTTCAAGAAGGCGAAGATTTGTTTCTGTTCCTGTCTTCTGACGGTTGGTTTTAATCCACAAATGTCCGTCAAAAGAGGTCTGCAAGTTTTCCTTTGTCAAGTTTGCCATGTCCGTCCAACTGAGTCCGGTGAAGCAGCAGAAGATAAAGAGGTCTCTGATAAGCTCATAACTTTTCTTCTTGAAACTGCCCTCGATGAGCATCTTTATTTCCTCCTTTGAAAGAAAGCCTCGTTTCGTTTCCTCTTTGGTGATGCTGTACGCATAGAACGGGTCACGTTGCAACCAACCATTATTGATAGACATATAGATGATTCTTTTGAACGGCATCATATATGACCAGATGGTATTGGTGCAATGATTCTTCTCTGTGCGGAGGAACAACTCGAAATCCGTGATAAAGGCAGGAGCAAGTTCCTTCAAGGCAATATCGCTGACCTTGTATCGCTGACGGATGAACTCCGACAGGTGGTTATATACGGTACAATATTTCCAATAACTGCGTTGGCTCTTGATTTTTCCAACTTGCTTTGCATAGTCCTCATTATGCTGACGGAATACGGCAAGCAGTGTTTCGTGGTTCATACCCATACCCAAGAAGGCATTTCGTACCTTCTCTGCGGTAACATAGTTGTCCTTATCACAAATATCCTGATAAGCCTTGTTAATACCCACTCGGATTTTGTCAAGCATTCGGTTAGCCTCCAATGCTACAACACTTCTTCCCGTCATTCTTCCGGTCTTGACATCCCAATGCTTTTCATCGACATCAAGTTTGCAACTGAACTGTGAAATCTTACCGTTCACAGTGATACGACACATTACAGGTACAAGCCCGTTGCTCTTCGGAGCATTACGCTTCAAGTAAAATAGGATTCTGAATGTACTTCTCATACTCTACAATTTTTAGTGAGACAAAATTATTTATTGTAGAGCTGGATGATGGTTTGCAAATCACCGCATATCAACGCAATCGCACCAAGCGAAAATTTTTCTTTGCCATTTTGGACTATAACAGCCAAATCGGTGTTATATTTGTGCCGTGATAGCATTGAAATCGCATGACATCAGTCGGTTGGCAAGCCCTTCTTTTCAGTCTGTCTTGCCGTGGTTCTTCGTAACGAGTTGGTAACGAAACTTTGGCTTCAACGGGCATTTTGTTGGCTTTTCGTGGCTTCGCCTTATTTCGCCAATGTACGATAAATCGCTCGCAGACAACTATTATTCCCCGATTTTCCCTGTCTTTCGATTTTTCTTACTATCTTTGCAGAAATTAAAAAAGATTAAGTAAGATGAAGATAAAAACTTTCTTTTCCATGCTGATAGCCGGTTTGATCAGCATGACGTTGCAAGCCCAGTCTGTTGCTCCTAAGCGTGAATTTCGGGGAGCTTGGATTCAATGCATCAACGGA
>JAFXDG010000051.1 GCA_017521285.1 Bacteroidaceae bacterium
GTAGTGGATGCCTTGGCTTGCTGTGCCACACCCTCACCGAAATTACGGGTAGAGAAAGCCGTGTCACCCTCAGGAATCATCCATGCCGCCAAGTCAGGTACAAGGTTCAGGCATTTGAGAGCTACAATGCTTGCCGCCATCAGATAACCGGCAGAAAAGAATGAGTTCTGAAGATATGCCGCCATGGTCGTTTCGCTTTGCGTGATGGCAGTCAGATTCTCCACCTGTATGCATAATACGATATCGAAGAGCAGGAGGACATAGAAACCGACGAAGTATAGGCATAAACGAATGATAACAAATCCAACAAAAAGAAACAAAAGTGAAGTAATACAACTGATATATAGTGTGTTATGCTTATTTCTTTCTTATTCTTTGATTTCCTTATATTTGATGTTTTAGGTGCAAATTTGTTGCAGTTTTGTTGCGCGTTCTCGAAAATTTGATATAACTTTGCATTAAAATCAGATGCTTGAGGCACTGCCGAAAGCAAATCAAAACAAATAAAAACAGACAAATATGGGAAGACCCAAGAAAGCATCTAAAGTAAAAGAGCCGATAAGGCTCAGGGAGCGCAAGCTTGCTAACGGCAACCTTGGGCTCTATCTCGACATCTATGTGAAAGGTACGCGCAAGTATGAATCCTTAGGGCTGTATCTCATCCCAGAGAAGACCCCACTGGACAAGCAGATGAACATCCACACCCGACAGGTGGCGGAGAAAATCAAGGCAGACCGTATCATTGCATTGCAGGAACGAGGCATCAAACAGTACGAGAAAATTAAGCAGTCGAACATGTCTTTGCTCGACTGGCTGCGAAAGTACGAACAAGAGAATTTCGGATTCCGTCCATCGACTTTGAAAGGTCGTGTCGATATGCGGAAGAAAGTTGAGGAATATCTGGAACAGCAAAAGACACCTTATATTTCCATGAGCGAGGTGGATGCTGACTTCTGTCGTGGCTTCCTCCGATTCCTTGCAACAGCAAAGAACAGCGTTTGTACAATCAATGAGAGGACTATATCTCCAGGATGTGCCCACCATCATCAAGCCGTCTTTAATGGAGCATTGAACAAGGCTGTGCGAGAAGGGTTGTTGACGGCAAATCCGATGAAGAGCCTTGACCGTAAAGAGAAGTTCCAGCCTTCACCAGAGGACAGGGAGTTTCTGACTATTGAGGAACTGCGCTCATTGATGGCTTTGCCGTGTTCCAATGAGCAGGTGAAGAAAGCGTTTGTCTTCTCCTGCTTCACTGGCTTGCGATTGAGTGATGCACGCACACTGACATGGCGCAAGGTCTATAAGACTCCTGATGGCAAAACCCTCTACATCCATGTGTTCATGCAGAAGACGCAGAAGCCGAATAATATACCCTTGTCGCAGGAGGCACTGAACTGCTTGCAGGCGAAAGATGATTTGGATGAGCCTATATTTACCTTACCAGCCAGTGATGCGACCATCAACTATCACGTTAAGAAGTTGGTAAAGGCAGCAGGGATAGAGAAGAAAGTCTCTTTCCATTGCAGCCGCCACACCTTCGCCACCATGATGCTGACTCTCGGAGTGGACATATACACGACGAGCAAGCTGCTTGGTCATGCCAATGTGACTACAACAACCATCTATGCCAAAATCGTGGACAAGAAGAAAGTGGATGCAATGAACCTCGTTAACGACCTATTTACAAAGGATGATAATACCGTAAACTATGAAGATTGAACTACGCAGCCGCAAGCATAAGAGTGGCAACACGACCCTATATCTGGAGTTCTATGAAAAGGGAGGGAAGCGTCAGTATGAATCGCTGAACCTTTACCTTATTCCCGAGATGACAGACAACGACCGCAGAGTAAACGAAGCCACGTTGAAAAAGGCATTGAAGATAAAGTCCGAGAGAATACTGGGGATTGGCAGTAAATCAGAGGAAAAGGATATATCTACACCTGCCACTGAGTTTTCAAAATGGATGGATGAATACCTACTCCACCTTCAAAAGGGAGAAAGATACTCGCTTGCATATCAGAACCATATGCGGAGCACCGTCAACATCGTCAAGTCGTATCTGGCCCACATCAACCGTCCCAGTCTCATGATGGACAAGGTGGATAAGTCCTTCTACAAGAACTTTCTCACATATATCAAAGATGTGTATCAAAACATGAAGTCTCCCAATCGTCCGAAGCCATTGTCACCCAAAACAATGCTGCTGATACAGACCAATGTCAACTCTATGCTGAAATATGCAGTAGAACAAGGCGTGTTACAGAAGCATCCGTTCTATGAATTGGAAAAGCGAGAGACCTTTGCGAAGACACCAAGCGACAGGGACTATCTTACCGTAGAAGAGTTGAAATGCATGGCGGAAGTCGAAACTGGCAGTCCAACTACGAAGCAGACATTTATGTTCTGCTGCTTTACAGGTTTGCGCCATAGCGACTTGCTGCAACTGTATTGGCGAGACATCCGAGAGACAGAGGATGGGCTACAAGTGTATGTCCAATCCATGCAGAAGACGAAAAAATCTGCGGTAATCCCTTTGGGGAAGCAGGCTTTGGAATGGATGCCAGAACGAGGCACTGCATCACTTGATGACAGGGTGTTCACACATATCCCCCTTCTCTGCAATGCCGACCGTGCCTTGAAGCGTATGACTGCGAAAGCAGGAATAGACAAATCCATTTCCTTCCATTGCAGCCGTCATACCTTTGCCACCCTCATCCTGACAGCAGGAAGTGACATCTACACCACAAGTGAGATGTTGGGACATTCCAACATACACACCACGGAAATCTATGCCGATGTGGTCATGGAAAAGAAAGTGGATGCGGTTAATATGCTTAACGGCATCTTCTGAGTTCACAAGAAGTGTTCGATGTGCGAGCCACAATAATGGTTCGTGCTTGGAACACTTCTTTTCCCTCTTGTTAATAAAAAATGCATATGGGAAATGGGATTGTTAGGTAAAAACACATACAAAACGAGTTTTTTCTTCGTTAAACGGCAGAAATACAACCAGAAAGTTGTATTATTCATTGTTTTTGTGTAATTTTGCACCCGTGAAGTTACGAAAAGAGTGTAATTTATTGGAAATGAGCGTAGGTTAATTGCTCTTGATAGTAATAGGTTACGATTTAGTTAGTTATCTACTGCATTATCCTTCTGCGCGTTGCGTAACCTTCAAAGAACTCTTCGTATGCAA
>JAFXDG010000052.1 GCA_017521285.1 Bacteroidaceae bacterium
AGCTGCAACGAGGAAGATGCAAGCACCGACAACCATCATAATCTTCTTCTTGACGTCCTGCTCCTCGTTGTTCATGGCGATGTACACGGAGATCGCACCGACAACGGCAACTACACCGGCGATGGCATAGCACAGCTTCACGACATAAGGAACATACTTCGCAATCTCCTCCGAAACGCACAATATCTTCATAACTTATTGATATACAGTATAGATTTTCGAGTTTGATAATAAAATTGTTCCCAAAATGAGACAAGGAAGCAAACTTGTGGGTTATATCCAAAGACAATGGTTCAGTAAGGTAAATTAGGCTTCAAATGGCAATTTCGACGTTTACATTCATTAACACGGCATTTTGACCGATTGCAAACTAAACATAGCAAGTGAAGACAACTGGATATAACTGGAGACTGGATTTTACCTTGACGTTACAACTGTGCATTTCGTGTTGTAACCATAGAAGAACAGAATGGTCTTGGCTCTATTTCTTCGATGGTGTCGTTTGAGATGAACCCATATCCTCATAATACGATTAAGACTATTTGCCGTGAAAGAAGAAAAGATGGGTCTTAGGTGTCAGTCATCAGCTTCAATCCGTCATCCTCGTTTCCTTCTTTTCCCTTTGCTTGAAAAGGGACTATCGAAAAAGGGAAAGATTGGCCTGGTGTATCGGACTTCATCTTGAAGGGAGCAGCTCTCTACGCTGAACGATTCGTTCACCATTACAAAGGTACTGTGCATTTCTACCGAGAATGTGAAAGGGTGGTGATATGTATTTGAGATTGAGGGGAAATGACAGACAATGTTGTAAGGTTGTTCCCAAAATGTACCTAATAACAAGTCTATACTTGTCGATTTTTACTGAAATCAGCTCGAAAAGTAGGATTTTTACCTTGTCCAACTAAGAAAAATCCAAAAACTTTGCTTACTCTCATTTTTTATGAGTACCTTTGCAAGTTGATATATAATATGTGTACTCATGCATTAAATGAGAGCAGAACCCTGATGCTTTAATAAGGGAATTATGAAAATTCTAAAAACTTAAATAAATGAAACCGACTTCTTCTGAAATGAAAAAGTCAATACTCATACTAATAGGATTTCTAATAAATCTGAGTTTTTGCATCGCGCAAAATCAGGATAAGGTATCCGGCCATATAATAGACTCATTGACGAAGAAACCAATAGAATTTGTCAATGTCGTATTGCTGAATGCCGACTCAGCGTTTGTTTGTGGTGCTGTAACCGATTCATTGGGCTATTACGAGCTTAGTAAGAATTTGGTGGAAGGCAAGACTTACACCATTCAAGTTACCCATGTATGCTATGATAGAAAGAGGGTTTCTTTTTGTCATGGGGAGCAGACAGATGTGTCGATAGAATTGACGGCAAACACCACTTCATTTAATGAAGTGGTGGTAAATGGAATTAAAACAAAAGTGAGGAACAGACTGAACTTCACCTATTCTTTCACCGACCAGATGAAAGAGAATGTCAGACTGACATCCCGCCTCTTGGAAAACATCCCAACAGTATTTGTTGATTGTAACAGTACAGTGCATATAAAAGGAAGTAGTAACATTCTAATTCTCAAAAATGGTATTGAGCTGACAGACAACAGTCTTGTTGACCAAATTCAACCTGCAAGTGTGAAGCGTGTAGAGATTATGTACAACATACCAAGCCAGTATGCCAACCTCAACTACACCGCCATTATGAACATCATAACAGAGCGCGAACAGGGCTATTCCTTGATGGTAGACAACAAAACAGCTGTTGACGCCTCAATGAATGATACGAAGGTGAATATAGGACATGTAATAGAAAAGAACTCGTTTTACCTGTTTTATAAGCAGTATTATCGCAACTTGGAGATGAAGACAGAAGACAGGATATTCGATAAAGGAGGTATGCTTTCATCAGAAGACCTATACACAACATCTCCACGCAAAGAGTGTGACAACGAGTTTTTCTACGGCTACACCTATCAGCCTAGCAGCAGATTTCAGATAGGCGTTGACGGTTATCTTTCTCTTTATAGGGAAAGGTTTCAGAATACGTATGAGAATCAGAACACGTCGTTCTCGGTGTTAAAAGAAGCATTTAACACGCAGCACTATAAAGGTTATGCCAACTATAAAGACGAGAAAAATCACTTGAAGTTTGAAGTGTCGTTTAATAAGAAGGCAATAGACGATAACGATACTTATTTCACAGGCAATTCCTTGATTAGGCAGAATGAGAACCAGGAGATCTATGGCTCGAAACTCGATTACAACAGAGAATTTGATGAAACAACGACTCTTTATAGCGGTGTGAAGTATTCACATAACAAAACCAAAGGTCTTTTCAACAACAGTTACACGGATATAGCAGAAAGATACCATTGCAATAACATGTTTGCTTACGCAGAACTCATGAAAAGCCTTGGTGAAAATTGGACGGTGGATGCAGGGGTAAGTTTTCAGAATTATCATCGTTCCTTTGCAGATGGCACACGAGTGAAGGACACAGATTTCTTCCCAAAATTCAATGTCTCGTATGCATGGGATAACAACAACTTGGCATTGGGATATTCATCTTATCTGAACGATCCCAGTATCTGGCAGATGCTTCCTTTCATTAAAAAGGAAAGCCAGAATATCAGCACCAAAGGCAATCCGTATCTGAAGCCACAAAAAAACGGTACGCTATCCCTTGAATACAGTTATTCCAAAGGCAATTTCTATCTAGCATCCTCTGCTTATTACAAACAAGTCAATAACCAAGTAGCCAGCAACCTGCTGACAGATGGCACTAACGCTACCCTTGAATTTATCAACATCAACAAGGTGCAAAACTTTGGCCTGGACTTTACGCTATCGTGTAACCTTACCAAATGGTGGAGCGTGAACTTCTATGCCGATGCGTTGAGCCGACGTATTGCTGCCAACAGTTTCTACGACACAAGCATGTTTTCCTATATGGTCCAGATGCAGAGCAACTGGCACCTGTCTTCTCGTCTAACAGCTATTGTGCAATACACATACAACAGTAAAGAGTTGCAATACAATGGGTACAGTAAATCCCGCGACTCCAGCATAGGTATGGTCAACTATACGCTCAACGACTATCTTGACCTATACATAGTATTCATCCAACCCTTCGGCAATTTGAAGAGTCATAGCAGAATTCATCAAGCCACACAGTATGTTGACATGAAAGATAAGGTCTACTCACAAAAGGTCATGCTGTGTTTGACATTCAATCTTAGCAAGGGAAAGGAGCAGCGCGAGCGAAAGATATACGAAAACGAGTCTAAAAAACACTAAAGCATGTTTCATAGGTTCCGTATAGTGAGGCAATATGACAGTGTTGACTGTGCCTTGGCATGCCTGAAGATGATTTGCCAACATTATAAGATGTTCCATTCATTTGATGCGAGTGAATATTCTTATTACATATCTAAGGATGGCATATCATTGGCATCGGTAGTGGAAATAGCCAGGAAGAATCATTTCGAGGTAGCCTGCGGAAAAGTCTTTTTAGAACAGTTGACGCAAGAAGTAACGCTGCCCTGCATCCTATACTGGAATCGAAACCACTTTGTCGTATTATACAAGATAAGCCAGTTATATGGAAATTTTCTTTTTCATATAGCTGATCCTGCAAAGGGCAATGCAGGGGATGAATATTGGATTTTTAAATCATGCAATGCACGATGACCCACCATCAGTTAGTACTCAACAGGAAGACCAGAACTTACAAAATATGTTACCCGAGGTTGTTGTAACTGCAAAACGAATCTCAGTAGGAACATTAATAACGAAGATTGTTTATGCAGGAACTCTAGTCAATAAATATAGGTCTCAGGGTACCTATACAATGTATTATGGTGATAAACAGGTATTTTAATGTAATGCAGTAATTGGAGCCTCCAACTGCAAAAGTTACACAATTCCTGATGGAGATTGGTATGTTGTTTCAATCAGCGACAGGAGCGAACCGAGGTTTACAAGCGATGGTGTTGGATTTATTGCCAATATTGATCCCGATCCTTTCTATGATAGTCGTGCAGGTCGAAATCGCCAATACATAAGAATTCATCCTGCTCGTTCAAATGGAACAACATGATTCCAGATAGTTATCCACAGCATCACGCATGGAGTAATAAGCCCAACCTGTCTTTACCCGGCTGATGAAGGCATTGACGGCTGCTTGTCTTGGACTATCGTTTTGTCGTTCGTTCATACTCACTTTTGTTTTTTGTTGTTGGATATCATCCGACCTTTTCTCGCCATGGCAATGATTAAGGCAAGCTTGTCATTGCTCATTTGGCTTAACGAAAACGTTCAATCGTTGTTGTCTCTGTTGCCAAAGCTCATCTATCTCCTGACGGTGCTCGTCTTCGTCCGAATAGAGCCATTCGATGTAGTCGGCTCGCTGTGAGGTGCGTTCATCCAGTCGGGAGAAGTCCCGGAGAAGGACATACTTCTCCTCGATGGTTCTCAGCCTTGCGTTGTCGTTGGCGATGATGCACAAGGCGCATAGGAATACTGCCGACAATGTACACATGCAGATGTGGAGAAACTTGCGGAAGTGCCGGGAATGGCAGAGCCGCTTGACCACATACAAGAGGTATTGCTTCAAGAATGGAATGATCTCGGCCTTGTCCTTGGGCAATGGAGGAGAAACGCATTTGTGCTGTTGCGCTCCTGTTTCCCTGTTGACGAAATCCGCTATCTTGGTCAGGGCATCCGAGTTCTTCTTGCTCTGTTCTCCAACCCTCTTCACGGTGTCCTCGCACTTGTTCACTAACCCAGGCCAATGCTTCTTGTGCAAATCTGCAAGAGCAATGCACTTGGCGAGTACTTCATCATATCTTTCGGTCAAGGTCTGGAAGTATTCCTGTTGGGTTATCTCACCTCTTGCCTTTGCCGCTTCTTCCTCTTCTGCAAACTTCCTCTGCCGAGCTTCCAACAGCAGCCTCACCTCATTTGCCGCAGCCTTGCCAACGGCATCCTTCAATGAAGACGTGTCATTGGCGGTAGGCTTGGCAAGGGTGTCAATCTTGCCTGATAGGGTGTTGATTGCCTGAATGCAATTGGAAAGTTCAACCTGTATGTCTTCCAAAGACGTGCCAGGTTCATCCTTCAAGGGTGTCACTTTTCTGTTTGCCATATGCTTATCTCCTCATTCCTCCGTTACGTTTCTTCTTGTTCTTTTCCTTGTCCTCGTCATTCCACCCACGGTCATTGCCTCCACCGCCACCTCCTGTGGAAGGAGCAATGGTTGGCTGGAGTATAACTTCTGCCACAGCTTCAGCGATATTGCTGCCGACAGACGAACTTTCGTTATCGTCACTGCCTGCCATTTCTTCAGAACCAACAGGTGAGGAAGTAGAAGCCTCGTGCTGCCACTCATTAGAAGATGTGCTGCCATGAGTCAAGCCGACAGACTGACCGACTTCCTTCCGTTGGCTTCGCCTTCGCCCGTCACGACTCGGGATAGTCCAAGCGAGCTTGGTCTCTCCTCTCGCTGCTCCGTCCGTTCGGGTCTCGTCACGATCGGAAATGAGGGAAGACAGGTGGGCTTGGGTCTGTGGCGTTCCCAACGTCCTGCTCAGTTGGACGAGAGACAGGCTGCGGTCTATCTTACTACCGGAAAGAGTGACCCCACGGCTGTTGTCCGTAAAAGTGATGCCGCAGATGCGGTCATTATCGCCTTGGACAAAGTTCATGGTGATGTCCCGAGCCGCCAGTGCTGTCCGAAGCGTCTGCCAGTCGTGACAGTGGCGAAGGACTGCGGAAATGGTGTCATATAACTGGTACTTCACCGCATCCCTGCCTTTGAGGTGGCTGCGTCTCACATCCCTCTTTCCCTTGCCGAAGGTCAGTCCGTACTCCCTCGTCAGAGCCTTGGTGACTGCTGCCGATGCGCGGAAATTGCAGTCGCCCTTGATGGTATTGCCGTCATTATCGACACGGTTGTAAACTATATGGACGTGACCATGCGGCTGGTCATGGTGACGGAATATCACGAACTGGGTGTTTACAATCCCACGTCTGCGGAGATATTCCTGTGCCACTTCCGCCATGAACTCGTTGGTGAGCCTGGGTGTGTCATCAGGGTGGAAACTCAGTGATATGTGTCCCACGAAGTTCTTCAGTGATGGACGCATCCGAGCCTGTGCCTTGAAACTGGCAACGATAGTGGCATTGGAAGTGGTGCTTACACCAGCCGACGCTATGATGACAGTGTTCTTATGGGCTATGTCATTCGCATAGTTGACCAGCCCTCCGAATCCCCTGCCGGTGTTAATCTGTGCTATCATAAAAGTTGCTATAAAAAAGTATGTGCAGATAAATGCCCAAGTATGTGCAGATACTTGGCAAAGTAAGTGCACATAGTGGGACGAGTAAGTATATATCCCTAAGAGTTGCCCAGCCGGACGAGAACCTCGTCAATCCTCCCTGCCAGTTCCAAGACCCTCTTTTCAACAAAGGAGAAATGGTGGACGTGAGCCTCATGGGCGAGCTGATTGAGGTTGTTCGCCATGCCCGACAGGGAGCGTAGATTGGTGGCATCCTCCTTCGACATCGCCTCACGGACGTAGCCGTTGACGGCAAGTTCATAGACGAGTGAGGACAGAGAGCACTGCCTGTTCTTGCTCCTTCGCAACAGCTTCGTATAGTTGCCTTGGTCGAAATAGACCTTGACGGAATACTTCCGTTTCTCCCTCTCGTCAGACCTTGGGCGACCGCCCTTGTTCTTCTGATTCCTGCTCTTGAGTGTTTGGGGATTATCCATATCTTTGACTGTAGTGTGTGGCACGGTCGGCTTCTCTGTCGTGGTTTTTCGGGACGTAAAACCTATACTTGCTCCCCAAACACTCCAAACTTTCTTCTCAGACGTGGCAATCAAGATTGCTGCGCTGCCGGAAAGGGAAAAGAGGGAAGACAGATAAGGGTGAACACCCGAAAGGCAAGGCTGCGAAGCCATACCGAACCGTGGTTGATACAAATGGCTGCAAACCGCTATCTGTCGGCTGCTGCCGCATCGGTATGTGAGGACAGTAACTTCTGGATGGCGGAAAGGGCGTATCGCTTCTTCCTGCCCATGCGTGAAGGCACGAGGTAGCCTTTCTTCTCCCATGACCAGAGTGTGGTTTCACAGACACCGCACATCTTGGCAACTTCATCCGTACTCAGCCAAGTCTCATCTTCGGGAGTCTGCTCCATCATGAGTGCCTTGGCTTCCATCGCTTTCTCAATAAGTCGGTCGGCAAAGAGAACAAGGTCGTCACTCGACACCTCGATCTTCATCTTGCCGCCTGCTTCTATCATGCTTAGTAGGTCCATAAATCTAAAAAAGTTATCCTGAAACAATCTTGTTCTGTAAAGGCGACAGGGGTGGGATGTGGCATCAATACTGGCAAATGTCCTGTCAGTCGAGCATCCCGATAAGTTCCCTTTTCATCTCGTCATCAATGGTGCGGTATCTGGCAAATGCCTGGCTGCCGTTGGTGTGTCCCGACATGGAGGAAATCAGACTTGGGTCTTTCACCTGTTTGTAGAGGTTGCCGATGAAGGTCTTGCGTGCCGTGTGGGAGGTTGCCACTTCATGGAGCGGCTTCTGCACATTCTGCCTCGTCACCGGGTCGAGCACGCTGACAATCCTGTTGATGCCCACTGTCCGCAACACCTCACGGATGCCCTTGTTGTAGTCGCTCACATTGTAGTGTGGGAAAAGCGACTTGGTGGGGACACCCCGGTATCGCTCATAGATGGTCATGGCGGTCTTGCTGAGTGGCACACGTATGGTTCTCGCATCGTGCTTCATCGTCTTGTGGGCGATATACTCCAGCACCCCGTCAATGACACTTCCGTTGGTCAGACGCATCAGGTCGCCGAAGCGGCAACCGATGAAACACTGGAAGACGAACATGTCACGGAACATAGCCAGATGAGGGCTGTCGGAAAAGTCGTGGCTCCATATCCTGTCACGCTCCTCGATGGTGAGGAAGAACGGAGTGCCGAAGATGGCTTTGGGTATCTCGAACACGTCAAAGGGGTTGTTCCTGGTGATGCCTTGGTGGATGCACCACCTTACAATTGTCCTCAGTCGGGTGAAGACCGTATGCAGCGTGTTGTCCGAACGCTTCGTTCCTGCTGTCCACTTGTCCATGCCCAGATAGAGCTGCGGGTATTGGTGATAGTATTCATTCTCATGGATGAGATAATGCTGGAAGGCTTCCAAATCATCCACGGTGAAACTGTCCACATTCATGGTGTAGTCCTTCTTCTTGCGGACGTTGCGCTGAAACCTCTCGAAACGCTCAATTTTCCCCACCAGACCTCTGACCGATGTCGCTTGCCGTTTGTCGAAATCCTTGTGTGATATATACTCTTCAACCAACTTCGACAGCTTTGTCTCCTGTACGGTCGCTTGGGTCAGTTTGTGCGCATTCGGATGGTGGAAACAGAATATGGTCTTTTTCAACCAGTCACTCGTTGCGCCCTTGAAGTATTCCTGCGACACCGTGCGGCACAGGTCGTGGACGGCATCGTTCAATGTCCTGCGCTCCTCGTCACGAACCATAGTCACGCGGCTCTTGTAGCCTTGCCTGTCCGCATCCCAGTAGGCAGGATTGATGGAAAGTTCCGTTGCCGCCTTGATGTCGGTCTTGGTGTCATTGTCACGAACACGGATATAGATGGTTGCTTTCTTCTTGGCAGTGGCGGTCTGCCTTACAAATGCTGTTACGTTCATAGTATGTATATATCTAATGATTATATATAAGGTGGTGAAATCACTCTTCCAACATGCCAATCAGCTCACGCTTCATGGAGTCATCGATGGTGCGGTAACGTTGGAATGCACGGCTCTGGGGCGAGTGCCCCGTGAGTGAGGAGACCAAAGCCTGGTCTTTCACCTTGGCATAGAGGTTGCCGATGAAAGTCTTGCGTGCCGTGTGGGAGGTTGCCACATCGCAGAGCATCCTCTGTTCGGGTTGTCTGGTCAGAGGATTGAGCACAGTGACCATACGGTGTATGCCAGCGAAGTCAAGCACGAACTTGATGTACATGTTGTATTGAGCCTCGCAGATGGCAGGGAACAGACGTGGCGAGACATGGCTGTATCTTGCCAGAATCTCCTTGGCGGTGTCGCACAGGGGCACACGTACAAGCTCTGTGTTGCCGTTGTTCAGATTCTTGCCTGGGATATACTCCAACCATCCGTCAATGATGTTGCTGCGTGTCAGATTGAACAGGTCGCCCATCCTGCACCCTACAAGGCACTGGAAGACAAACATGTCCCTTACAAGAGAGGCATGGTAACTGCGTCCGTACTGGCACTGATAGACTTGGTTGCGCTCCTCGACAGTCAGATAGTAGGCATCGCCATAGACATGACCGTGGGTCTGCACCTGCCGGAAAGACACATCGTCCGAATAGCCTTTCTTGACACACCAGTTGAGAAAAGCCTTCAACCGAAGCCCTCCGCTGAAAGAGGAGTTTTTGGAAGAGGGGCGCATGGTGGAGTGGTACAGCTCGAACTTGGCGAAGAAGTCGGGATGCTTCACATAGAGGTCGTACTCCTCCGTCACATATTTCATATACTCCTCCAGCTGCTCCGCTCCAAAGGTAGAAACCTCATACCTGAAATCGGTATCACCCTCCATTTCCCTTTTCCATGCCTCCAAACGTTCAAGCCTTCTGAACACGGCACGGATTCCGCTTGCGTTCTTGGTCTTGTACTCGGTCAGATACTGCTCGGCTCTGTCAAAGAAGCCGCTTCCCCATGGAGTGGTGTCATTAGCCTTGGCATTCTCCTTGCTCTTTCTGTCGGGGTGGAGGAAGTCATCAATGATGGCGGTCAGAACAGGGCAGGTCACATCCTTGTCAACATTCGCCTCTACATACGCAATCATTTCCTTCAACGTGTTGTTGAACTTCTCACGTACCTCCTTGGGCACTTTCTTCGTGTTCTTATAACCGGGGATTTTGCTGTCCCAATAGATGGGGTCGATGTGCATGGAGGTTGAGACCTTGACATCCTTATCCCTGCCAAACATCACTCTGATATACACGAGTGAGTTGCTTTTTCTCAATACTGCAATTACCTTCATATTTCTTCAATTTTATCTGTTTTTATTCAGCCTGTGGGTACAAAGTTAGTAATGTTCCGACAATTGTTCCCAGAGAAATCAAACTTATTGCAAACCTGTTTAAGAAGTTTAAGATTTGGATTATACTCGTAAATCCTTCATTTGTAGCGTGTTTTCTTTAGTCTGATATTCATTTTGTCATACTTGATTTGAGTATGATTTATCCAAAATGCGTTTTCCTCCGTGACGGTGGAGAGAGCATTGGTTCCTGCGGTGTAGTCACCAGCTGCGTTCTGCGCAAAGGTTACGGCAGTACCGCAAAGAAGCATCATGGCGAGCATCTTCATGCGATTGGCACTGAAGAGATTCTTAGCAAAC
>JAFXDG010000005.1 GCA_017521285.1 Bacteroidaceae bacterium
CCCTCACAGGGAGGGTTGGGGTGGGTCTCCTTAATTGAATATTATTTATATGAATAACGTATATGTATATTTGGAGATTGAAGGCCAGACCGTTGCCGACGTGAGCCTCGAACTCCTGACCAAAGGTCGCAAGCTGGCCAACCAATTGGGTTGCCAGTTGGAAGCCGTAGCCGTGGGAAGCGGATTGGACGGCGTAGAAAAGCAAGTGATGCCCTATGGTGTGGACACTCTCCATGTGTTTGATGCAGAGGGCTTGTTCCCCTATACTTCATTGCCCCACACCTCGGTGTTGGTGAATCTGTTCAAGGAAGAGAAGCCTCAAATCTGCTTGATGGGTGCTACCGTTATCGGTCGCGACCTCGGCCCACGCGTCTCTTCTGCCCTCTTCAGCGGATTGACCGCTGACTGTACTTCACTCGAAATTGGTGAGTACGAAGACAAGAAGGCCGGCAAGGTATATGAAAACCTGCTCTATCAGATTCGTCCCGCCTTCGGTGGTAACATCGTGGCTACCATCGTCAACCCCGACAACCGTCCTCAGATGGCTACCGTGCGCGAGGGTGTGATGAAGAAGGAAATCCTCGACCCCAACTACAAGGGCGAAGTTATCCGTCACGACGTAGCCAAGTATGTGCCCGAGACGGACTATGTGGTAAAAGTTATCGACCGTCACGTGGAGAAGGCAAAGCACAACTTGAAGGGTGCTCCCATCGTGATTGCCGGTGGATATGGTATGGGTTCAAAGGAAGGCTTCGACATGTTGTTCGACCTTGCCAAGGAACTTCACGCTGAGGTGGGTGCCAGCCGTGCCGCCGTGGATGCAGGCTTCTGCGACCACGATCGTCAGATTGGCCAGACAGGTGTCACCGTGCGTCCCAAGCTCTACATTGCATGTGGTATCAGCGGACAAATCCAGCACATTGCCGGTATGCAAGAGGCAGGCATCATCATCTCCATCAACAACGACCCGAACGCCCCCATCAACACCATTGCCGACTACGTCATCAATGGCACTGTGGAAGAGGTGGTTCCTAAACTGATTAAGTATTACAAACAGAATAGCAAGTAAATAAGTAATATGAAAAAAGATGTTATACTCCTAATATTTTTCGTTCTCACAGTTCTGGCGGGTATTTATTTGTCATTAGTACCCGATTCGGCGATAGGTGTAAAATTAATTTTTGAAATTATTGCAATTTACTATTCCATTTGTATCTACAAGATTTGGATAAACTTAGATAAAGAAAAGAAATAACTTATGGCAAATTATTATAGCGAAGTCCCCGAACTTAAGTTCCATCTGAACAACCCGATGATGGAGCGCATCTGCGAACTGAAGGAACGTGGATATGAAGATAAAGGTAAGTATGACTATGCGCCCGAAGACTATGCCGACGCAATGGATTCTTACGACAAGGTGCTGGAGATTACCGGTGAAATCACTGGCGAAATCATTGCCCCCAATGCTGAGGGTGTAGATGCAGAAGGTCCTCATTGCGAGAATGGCCGTGTACGCTATGCCAGCGGTACTGAGCAGAACCTCGATGCCATGGTAAAGGCAGGCTTGAATGGTATGACCATGCCTCGCCGTTATGGTGGCTTGAACTTCCCCATCACTCCTTATACCATGTGTGCCGAGGTGGTGGCTGCTGCTGATGCCGGATTCGGCAACATCTGGTCACTTCAGGATTGTATCGAGACTCTCTATGAGTTCGGTAACGAAGACCAGCATAGCCGATTCATCCCCCGCATCTGTGCAGGCGAAACCATGTCAATGGACTTGACTGAGCCCGATGCAGGCTCTGACCTTCAGAGTGTGATGTTGAAGGCAACCTTCGACGAGGAGAACAATTGCTGGCGCCTGAATGGTGTGAAGCGCTTCATCACCAATGGTGACGCCGACCTCCACCTGGTACTTGCCCGTTCAGAAGAGGGAACCAAGGATGGCCGTGGCCTCTCCATGTTCATCTACGACAAGCGCGATGGTGGCGTGGATGTTCGTCGCATTGAAAACAAGTTGGGTATCCACGGAAGCCCCACCTGCGAATTGGTGTACAAGAATGCCAAGTGCGAACTCTGTGGCGACCGTAAGTTGGGTCTTATCAAGTATGTGATGGCTTTGATGAACGGTGCCCGTTTGGGTATTGCCGCCCAGTCAGTAGGTCTGTCACAAGCCGCTTACAACGAAGGTTTGGCATACGCCAAGGACCGTAAGCAGTTCGGCAAGGCCATCATCGAATTCCCTGCCGTATATGACATGCTGGCCATCATGAAGGCCAAGCTCGATGCCGGACGTGCATTGCTTTACCAGACTTCACGCTACGTGGACATCTACAAGGCACTCGACGACATTGCACGCGAGCGCAAACTCACTCCCGAAGAGCGTCAGGAGCAGAAGAAGTACGCCAAGTTGGCCGATGCCTTCACTCCTCTTGCCAAGGGTATGAACTCAGAGTATTGTAACCAGAATGCCTACGACTGTATCCAGATTCACGGAGGTTCAGGCTTTATGCTCGAGTATGCTTGCCAGCGCATCTATCGCGACGCACGCATCACCAGCATCTACGAGGGTACCACCCAGTTGCAGACCGTAGCCGCTATCCGCTATGTGACCAACGGTAGCTACTTGGCAACGCTGAGAGACTACGAACTCCTCCCCACCCTGCCCGAGTACGATGGCTACATGAACCGCATCAAGGAGATGACCAACAAGTTTGCCGCCTGCACCAATGCCGTGAAGGAGATGAACGATCAGGAGACACTCGACTTCCTTGCCCGTCGTCTCTACGAAATGGCAGCTGTAAACGTGATGTGCCACCTGCTTTTGCAAGATGCCACCAAGGCGCCCGACATGTTCGGCAAATCATTGGAAGTGTATGTGAACTATGCCGAGAGTGAAGTGGAGAAGCACTTCAACTTCATCCGTAAGTTCAACGCTGAGAAGCTGGCCAACTATCGTAAATAATGCATACAGAACCAGTAATACATAAATAAAAGAAAAGGAGTGCATCAGAAAAAACGATGCACTCCTTTTCTTTTTAAATGACCTCCACGAGGTGTCCGATGTTTGTCATCTGTTTTTATACATCCCTTCGTAGTATTTCTGATAGTCGCCACTGGTGACATTATCCATCCACTCTTGATTATCAAGATACCAACGGACGGTTTTCTCAATGCCCTCTTCAAATTGAAGGCTGGGTTCCCATCCAAGTTCCTTCTGCAACTTGGTAGAGTCAATAGCATAGCGCATATCATGTCCCAAGCGGTCAGTTACGTAAGTGATAAGCTCTAACGAATGTCCCTCGGGATTACCTAACAGACGGTCAACAGTCTTAATGATTACATGAATAATATCAATGTTTTTCCATTCATTGAATCCACCGATATTATATGTTTCAGCAATCTTTCCTTGATGGAAAATGACGTCAATAGCACGTGCATGGTCAACCACATAGAGCCAATCGCGCACATTCTCACCTTTACCATAAACAGGCAATGGTTTGCGTTGACGGATGTTATTGATAAAGAGCGGTATCAATTTCTCGGGGAACTGATAAGGGCCATAATTGTTGGAGCAATTGGTCACGATAGTAGGCATACCATACGTGTCGTGATAAGCACGTACAAAGTGGTCACTGCTGGCTTTTGAAGCACTGTATGGTGAATGAGGATTGTACTTGGTTGTTTCATAGAAGAAATCCTTTCCATAAGCCAAATGATGCTCGCCTGATGATGCCGTAGTGGTAAAAGGCGGCTCAATACCTTCAGGATTTGTCAACTCCAATGCTCCATACACTTCATCGGTAGATATGTGATAGAATCGCTTACCCTCGTACTTCTCAGGCAAAGATTCCCAATAGATTTTGGCTGCTTGTAATAGAGCAAGCGTACCCATCACATTGGTACGGGCAAAGGTAAAGGGATCTTTGATAGAACGGTCAACATGGCTCTCTGCAGCCAGGTGAATGATACCATCCACCTGATATTCCTGCATAAGCTTGAGCATGAGGTCAAAGTCACAAATATCACCCTTTACAAAGGTATAATTAGGCTTATCCTCTATATCCTTCAAATTAGCCAAGTTTCCGGCATAAGTCAATTTGTCAAGATTGATGATATGATAGTCGGGATACTTGTTCACAAACAGACGTACTACATGACTACCGATAAATCCGGCTCCGCCGGTGATGATGATATTTTTCATTGTTTTTTCTTTTCTTAATACAAATCCATACTTATTTCAAAGGGAGAATCGAAATCCTTCAACTGAGGATGGTGTGCATCTTTTTCACTGAGGATAACCTTGTCAGCAGGGATGCGCCAATCAATGTTCAGTGTAGGGTCATCCCAAGCAATGGCCCCTTCGGCTTGCGGAGCATAGAAGTTGTCGCACTTATACTGGAAAATCACTTCATCGCTAAGCACACTGAATCCGTGGGCAAAGCCACGAGGGACAAAGAACTGACGATGATTGTCTTCAGTAAGTTCGCAACTCACCCACTGGCCATAAGTAGGTGAACCCTTGCGGATATCTACGGCCACATCGAGCACGGCTCCCTTCACGCAACGCACAAGTTTGCTCTGTGAATAAGGCGGCTTCTGGAAATGAAGACCACGAAGTACACCATAGGAAGATTTGCTCTCATTATCCTGTACGAACGTTATTGTGCGCACCTGCTCGTCAAAGAGACGCTGGCTGAACGATTCGAAAAAGTATCCGCGTGCATCGGTAAAGATGCGCGGCTCTATGATAACTACGCCTTCAATGGCGGTTTTGATTACATTCATACTTATCTTTTCAATTCATCTATAACCTTTAACAGGTACTGACCATACTGATTCTTCAACATCGGCTGAGCCACCTCACGCATCTTGGCTTCGTCAATCCATCCTTGCCTGTAGGCAATCCCCTCCAAACAAGCAATTTTCAGTCCTTGACGCTTCTCTATCACTTCGATGAAAGTAGATGCTTCGCTCAACGAATCATGTGTGCCAGTGTCAAGCCAAGCAAAACCACGACCGAGTGTTTGCACCTTCAGTTCACCATCATCCAAGAAACGTTGGTTTACTGTTGTAATTTCCAACTCACCACGAGCCGAAGGCTTGATATTCTTGGCCACTTCCACCACTTTATTAGGATAGAAATAAAGGCCAACGACGGCGTAATTACTCTTAGGTTGGGCAGGTTTTTCTTCTATACTGAGGCAATTTCCCTCCTTGTCGAACTCAGCCACACCATAACGTTCGGGGTCGCTGACCCAATAACCGAAGACAGTAGCCTTCTGCTCCTCTTCTGCCATACGCACCGCTTCGCGAAGCATACCTGTGAAACCACGGCCATGGAAAATGTTGTCTCCCAATACAAGACAAGCTGAATCATTGCCAATAAACTCTTCACCAATGATGAAAGCTTGTGCAAGGCCATCAGGAGAAGGCTGTTCGGCATACTCAAAGCGTACGCCATAATCGCTTCCATCACCTAACAGGCGTTTGAAGCCTGGCAAGTCATGAGGAGTGGAAATGATGAGTATTTCTCTGATGCCGGCCAGCATCAGCACCGAGATTGGATAATAAATCATCGGTTTGTCATAAATAGGAATGAGTTGCTTACTCACACCTTTGGTGATAGGATACAGGCGTGTGCCACTACCACCAGCCAATACGATTCCTTTCATAAAAATTATGGTTTAGTATATATACTATAATCTTAAGATGATACAAAGAAACGATTTATTTCTGAGATAAGCAAACAATTCAGAGAAAAAGCGACACGCCTCACCTCCTAATGACAAAAAATGAGCGGATACTCACGCATCCGCTCACCAAATAACGTTTAATTATAATCGATAGATGTGCATAATCACACACCCTGTTTTTATTATCAGATACCCAGCGACTTCTTGATAGCCTCAAATTTGGCATCAGCAGCAGCACCTGCACTTGCATAGCACTTGGCACAACCCATCTCGCCCTTAGCTTCCATGTAGAACTTGATTTTGGGCTCTGTACCCGAGGGACGTACGCTCACCTTGCTTCCGTCTTCAGTGAAGTATTGAAGCACATTACTTGTTTCGGGCATCACCAAGTCTGTTACATTTCCTTCGCCATCGGTAGCCTTCAATGTCTTGAAGTCCTTGGCCAAAATAACCTTTGAACCACCCAATTCCTTCGGCGGGTTAGCACGGAAGTTTTCCATCATAGCCTTGATTTCTTCAGCACCACTCTTACCGGGCTTGGTCACACTGATAGCGCATTCTTTTGAGAAACCATACTCAACGTAGATTTCCATCAGCACGTCGTAGAGAGTCTTGCCCTGATCCTTTGCCCAAGCACAGATTTCAGCCAGCAATGTACATGCACTGACAGCATCCTTATCGCGTACAAAGTCCTCGGCCAAGAATCCGTAGCTCTCTTCGCCACCACCAATGTACTGCTGTTTGCCTTCACTCAGACGAATTTCGCGGGCAATCCACTTGAATCCTGTGTAGCAATCGCGCATTTCGATATTATTTCTGTCAGCTACGGTCTTGATGAGTTCAGTGGTAACGATGGTCTTCACGATGAAATCGGTATCCTTCATCTTACCCATAGCCTTGCGGTTCTTGATGATGTAGTAAAGGAAGATGAGAGCCGTCTGGTTACCGTTCACCAACACCCATTCACCCTTGTCGTTCTTGCAAGCCATACCCACGCGGTCAGCATCAGGGTCAGTAGCCATCACAATATCAGCATCAATCTTCTTAGCCAAATCAATAGCCATTGAGAGAGCCTCAGCATTTTCCGGATTAGGAGAAATCACTGTAGGGAAATCTCCACTCTTCACCATCTGTTCGGGCACACAATGCACATTCTCGAATCCCCATTGCTTCAACGCACGGGGTACGAGCATCATACCTGTACCATGGATAGGGGTGAACACAATACTGAGGTCTTTCTGACGCTTGATAACCTCAGGGTCAATAGAAATGCCATGTACCTTATCCAAATATACGCTATCCACATCCTCACCGATGATTTGGATGAGTTCCTTATTGCCCTCAAACCTGATGTCTGCAGCTGAAGCAATCTTGTTCACTTCGTCAATAATACCCTTGTCGTGGGGAGCAAGCACCTGTGCGCCATCGTCCCAATAAGCCTTATAGCCATTGTATTCCTTCGGATTGTGACTGGCGGTCAGGATGATACCACTCTGACATCCGAGATGACGGATAGCAAATGACATTTCAGGTGTGGGGCGCATATCGTCGAACAGATACACCTTGATGCCGTTAGCCGAAAAGATGTCAGCCGAAATCTCAGCAAACAAGCGGCTATTGTTGCGGCAATCGTGACCAATGCAGACAGAAATCTGCTCCAAATCCTTGAAATTTTTGTTCAAATAGTTCGAGAGTCCTTGTGTTGCAGCACCTACCGTGTAAATATTCATGCGGTTACTTCCTACACCCATGATACCACGCAAACCACCCGTACCAAATTCCAAATCCTTATAGAAACATTCTATCAGTTCGGTCTTATCTTCATTCTCAAGCATACGACGCACCTCGGCTTGTGTCTCGGCATCGTAGGCAGGCGAAAGCCACTTCTGCGCCTTCGCGGTCACTTCTTGAATCAATTGTTCGTTTTCCATAATCAGGTTCATTTATTTTTGTAATTTCACTTCTTTCTTAAAGAACAGGGCAAAAGTAAACAAATAATTGCGAGAGACGCAATATTTAACAGTTTTTATCACTTCATCAGATAACGGTCGCCCGTCTCTGCAGCTACACGACGGTTGAAATCCTCGGGATACCCTGGTCGGGTGACAGGTGCACACTGTCCTTCAGGTGTACGCTTGAATGTTCCATCGGGATTCACCTGCTTGATGACCATGTCGTTATAGCGTACAATCAGGAATTCACCCAACTGGCGCCAAGCGGTCAATGTCTGTTGGGCACTCGCAATGGTATATTTCGTCAAATAGTCGCGTGCTTCATCAGGATTCTGATTGTAGAGTTCGGTAGCACGGCGCTCAATATCAGCCTGTGATTTCAAGAAACTCTCCTCCAAATGGTTCTGACGGGTGCGCACGTCGCCTATCATCTGTGAATAGCGCATGTAAGTCATGTTGGCCACCCAATTGAACACCCAGAAAGATGAATTCCACGAGAAGGTCACTCCGTCTGCAATCTTGTTGCTATAGCATTCGGGTACCGAGGTGGCACAACAATAGACAGGGGTAAATACCGTGAGGTTAGCATCGTCCGTACCAAACCACAACACCCCACCTACAGGATTGTGCATGTGGCTACGCATTTGGCTGACAAACACCCATGCCGTCTGCTGGGTACTGATGGGACGCTCATTGAAATACTCCTTTCCATCCACCTTGAAGCTGAGGGGCGAAGGACGATAAGGCATCTGCCAAGCACCAGCTCCCAAGTCTTGCGTAATATCCAACGGAGTATCCTCGTAATGGTCACGCATGGCCAATTGGATGTCACGCACACTCAGTTTACGGTCAGGACGTACATACAAAGGCATCGGTTCATTTTTCATTCCTGCCACATACGGCAAAAATTTCTCCCCAATCTCTTTGTTGAACATATTATAGAAAGCCCACACACGTGCTTCACAATAGCGTCGTGCCCCAAAATCCAATGGCGCGTATGCATCAGCAAAACTGAACTCTTCATTCTTCTTGTCATTGCCAAAGTACTTCTGCTTGCGGGCAAAAGATATCACATCGGGGGAATAGAGACAATTTTCCTTGTCGTCGAGAGGGAATTTATGGATGCGTGCCTGATTGGCATGAGCAGCAATGTAACCATCGGGCACACGGACAGCCACCCACACGGCTCCCTTCATACCAGGTCCTTTACCTATCATCTCCATAATCCATACTTCGCGAGGGTCGGCAATAGTGAAACTCTCACCACTGCTATAGTAACCATATTCGGCAACCAGGTCTGTCATCACTTGAATGGCTTCGCGAGCCGTACGCGAACGTTGCAACCCCACATAGATAAGGCTACCATAATCCATGATACCCGTGGTGTCAATCAATTCTTCGCGTCCGGTAAAAGTGGTTTCAGCAATAGTCACCTGATGCTCGTTGATGTTGCCTACAACATTATATGTGCGCTCAGCCTCAGCAATATTACCCAAGAATTTTCCTGTATCCCAATCATGTATAGGGCGCATTGTCCCCTTCGGATGAATAGCAGCGGGATAGTGGCACAAGTGGCCGAACATGCCATACGAGTCGGCACTGTACGACACCAATGTAGAGCCATCAGTGCTTGCACCAGGAGTTACTATCAAATTCGTACATGCCAAAGTAGGCATCATAGCCGCCAGCACTGCGGCCATCACACTCAATATCAGTCTTTTCTTTGTATTCATTCCTGTCGTTTTCTATTTTTGATTATTTTTTCTTTTCTTGCCCGCAAAGATACACTCTTTCCTCCGCTTCTCCAAAGAAACACGCTATTTTTTTGAAGTCATTACTCCTCCGCTACCAGCTACACTACCCTACTATACAGCTTTCGGCTTTGTTCTATATTCGTTGCGTCCATGCACTATTATGTCTTCGGTTGAAATGAATTAACTCCGTTCGCGAACCGTGTTTGTTCGGTTCAGGAACGGAGTTAAATGTTTAGGGTAATAACCTATCAATCAGGAATGCCGGGAGTCGGGTCTATATCGACATCACCATACTTGTCATCAGACAGGCTGAAACCTTTCTCTACCAGGCATTCTACCAGCGCTACTTCCGGACTTTCATAAAACTTTTCCATTGTCTTCTTTTCTTTTTTGTCTTTATACATTTTATTAATACACTCTCTTCATTCCATTCACGATGTAGATGTGTCTCTTCACCGGATTCTCTACACGACGGCCCATCAGGTCGTAGATGATTTCGTCATTCGGCAACTGTTCCTGCATCATCATTTCTTCGACAGACGTAGAACTGTCCTCTCCCTTCACATGGATGTTGATGCGGGTCATGGCCAAAGGCGACACCTTTATGGGTGAATTTCCGCGAGAAGTTATGCGCAAGTACAAGCGGAACGGATTCAAGTAAGAATTTGATGCAATCGTCTTCCATGTTCCACCCGACAGAGCATAGCAACCTGCCAGTTCGCTTCCCGTCATCTTCTCATAGATACCCGTGATTTCATACTTCGTATATATCGACGAGCAATCTAATGTCGTGCTCTCCGCTGCGTAGAGCGTGGTATTGTTTACAGTGATGTTCATCTGCTTGGCCGCCTCTGTTCGTGCCTTAATCAGATACGGATGGTTGGCATGGAGCGTACCACTTTTCACTTTCACCACCTCCATCGACATACGGTCAATCTCTCCATTGTCATCATCGTCATACGAATGGATGCCGTTGATATAGGCCACTTCGTAGTCATCAATCAACTGGCTTACGGGGATTTCGAAGGGAACATACAGGGCGTTCCATTCCAAGTTATTGAGTGTACGGGTATAGGTGATTTGGTCCACTATCATATTCTTTTCGTTCTCGAAGACTTCTCCATCATTCAAAACCAATGTTTGTGGTATGATGGCAGAAATATTGAATCCACTCCATGGGGAAGTTTCCCTATAGATAGAAACTGAATTCAAGGGTACTTCCAATGCACAAATTGCAGTGTTTACATTTTGAAAAGCGTCTGTTTCACAAGTTGGCGGTACAGCGTTTCTGCAAGTGATTGTTGTCAGTGAATTACAATAAGCGAAAGCGTATCGTTCAATACTGGTCACACTGCTGGGAATAACGATAGAGGTTAGAGCACTACCGGCGAATGCCTGATCTTTAATGCAAGTTACGCCATTGGGGATGGAGGCAGAGGTTATGCCACAATTCATAAAGGCACACCCTCCAATACTTGTTACATTATTGGGGATAATAGTCGTTGAACATCCGGCAATCAGATGATTGGTTTCAGTACAAATGATAGCATTGCAATTCCCCCTGCTATCATACACCGTATTGCCTGCATCCACGACAACAGAAATTCGATTTCCTCCACCTGTGAACGCGCGTTCTCCAATACTTGTTACGCTACTGGGGATGGTGACAGAAGTTACGCCCCAACAGTTCATAAATGCACATTCTCCAATACTTTTCACGCTATTGGGAATGATGAGAGATGTCAAACCAAAACAGCCCTGGAACGCATACTTTCCAATATGTTTTAAACCATTAGGAAGAGTGATTCCTGTCATACTATTATTATTATATTGTTGAAACATATAATCCGCAATTCCCGTCGTATTGTCACGCAAGGTATAAGTCGAGCTTTCACTATTTGTCACTTCAACAGCCCAGGTATCTGCATAGCGTATATTGTTTTCTATAGGCAGGTTCGTATTGGAAAACGCATCTTGTCCAATGCTTGTCACACCATCAGGGATAGTGATGGAAGTCAGTCCTGTACAACCATAGAACGTAAAACTTCCAATACTTGTCACACCATCAGGGATAGTGATGGAAGTGAGGCTGCTACAACCATAGAACGTAGAACTTCCAATACTTGTCACACCATCAGGGATAGTGATGGAAGTGAGGCTGCTACAACCATAGAACGTAGAACTTCCAATACTTGTCACACCATCAGGGATAGTAATGGAAGTCAGATTAGAGCAAGAAAAGAATGCATAATCTGCAATTCCTGTCGTATTGTCACGCAAGGTGTATTTAGCTTTGGTTTTATCTGTTACATCAATTGCCCAAGTACCAGCATAACGTATGCTATTTTCTATAGGGAGATTTGTATTAGAAAATGCAGCCTGTTCAATGCTTGTCACACTATTAGAGATAGTGATGCTGGTAAGGTTCGTACAACCATTAAACGCATTATCTTCAATGCTTGTCACACCATTGGGAATAGTGATGGAGGTCAATCTGGTGCAACCGTTGAACGCAGTACGTCCAATACTTGTCACACTGTTGGGAATAATTGTAGATTGGCAACCTCGTATCAATTTATTGGTCGCAGTTCTAATAATGGCATTACAATTCCCTCTACTATCATATACAGGATTGTCTTCTTCAACTACAATAGAGGTCAAGTTATCACAACCTGAGAATATCGAAGCCCCAATGCTTGTCACTGAGTTGGGAATAGCAATACTTGCAAGATTAGAGCAATTATAGTATTTCTTATCCGTTAGAACTCAATAATTTAAAAGCTAAACGGTAGAAATAAATACATTTGGATTCAATATTGATTCCAGAAGTGCAAATTTAACAAATTTAACCTTTATTTACATAATGCGAATTCAACAAACAAGTGCAAATTTATAACAAGTAATTGAAAAACTCCTCAATCGTAGATTACACCCTTTGACTTGTTAACTACGCCTTGAATCAGCTTTTTCATCACGACTTATTTACATATAAAACAAAGAGGGCGATAGTCTATGTCCAC